>JAISUM010000088.1 GCA_031272095.1 Candidatus Symbiothrix sp.
CCGTCAGAGAGTTTTATACTTTTTGCAGGAAACATCTGGGGAAAACAGCGATGGAGATAAGGAAAGGAGCTGAGCTTTAATGGCCTCAGGGGCTTTAAAGCCTTTAAAGGCCTTAAGAAGAAAAAAAAGAAACAACAATAAACAACTAATTAAAAAAAATCATTATGAAGACAACTTTTTGTTCAATCATCGGTAGAGACGTGGCATGCCGCGTCTCTACCGCGGCGCTCGCCATCGTTTTGGCGATGAGCGCTACAACGCTGCGGGCGCAGGTAACAATCGGCTCGCTCGACGAGCCGAAGGCAACGCTCGACGTCCGCAAAGGCACAGCAAAAGCCGACGGCATCATTCCGCCTGTTCTGACGGGCGATGAACTCGCAGGCAACGACGCCAAGTATGGCACAGACCAGACAGGCGCGATTGTTTATGTAACGGCAGCAGTTGCATCGCCGACAACAAAAACGGCAAACGTAACCGCAGCAGGCTATTATTTTTTCGACGGCTCGATTTGGCAGTTGTTGAAAGGCACAGCAGGCTCGGAAGTTGACGGCGTCATTGGCAATGAAGTTTTGGATACTTCCGACGGAACGCTGGTGCGTAGCGGAACCGGCTCTGCAACCGACCCGTACAAACTGAAACGTGCAGCGATAACGGGCGATGTCGATGTTCCTGCGGGCAGCAATGCGGCAACTATTGCCAATAATGCAGTAAACTCCGCAAAAATTGCAGATGGCACGGTAACTTCGGCGGATATCGCCGACGGCACAATAGTCGTTGCCGATATGGCAGACGCAGCAATAACGGCAAGCAACGGCTTGACCGAAAGCCCCAAAAACAACATCAAACTCGGCGGAACTTTAAGCGAGAACACTACGATTGCTCACGGAAGTTACACTCTGACTCACTCCGGTACAGGCAAAGAAATTATCAGCACTCCTTTGCAGTATAATTACAGCGGCGCTTCGGCAGGCGCCGGAAAAGTGCTTACATCAGATGCAAACGGAAATGCGACGTGGACGAATAAAGCCCCCACAGCATATAAAGGAACAACAGCGACATCTGATGTTACGCTTGGGCAAGGAATTTCAAGTATGAAATATACAGGATTTTATGTAGATGTTCCTGCCGGAACATCTATGGTATCGTTTGGTTGTCTCGTACAAAACCAATCTACTAGCGTTACAGACGGTGGCTATGCAACATTTACCTTAGCGACGTCCTCAAGCAGTTATTCACCGGCACCGGCAAGCTGGCTAAATCCCGCACTTGGAAGTATTACTGTTCCGGCAGTAGGGAGAACAGGTGGCGGACAATGTGTATGGTTTGTAACTTCATCGGCAGCAATGCGGCTATATGTTTGGGGTTGCTGTGATGGTGGTTGCAATACGGTTAAAGTTCTCGCTGTTGGCAAGGCAGAATCATTTATTCATTGTGATTATTAAAATATTTTAAGAAGCGATCTTTGACATATTGGATTTTTACCGGAAAAATTTTTGCGGAGTTGGGAAAAAAGTTGTATATTTGCGGTCTGGAATAATAAATAAAAGCATTATGTCAACAATTAGTGTAGATATACTGAATCCGCGGGCGTTTAATTTGCTTGAAGAACTTGCCGGATTGAATTTAATCGCAATCAGGAAAGAATCGAGCAAAACAGATGATTTTGTGTATCTTGTGCAACAAATTCGTTCCAAAAGCCCGAATCCGCCAAGTTTGGACGAAATAACGGCTGAAGTCGAAAAGCAAAGATCAGAAATGTATGATGCTGCGCGATAAGAAAATAAAGGTCATCATTGATACCAATCTCTGGATTAGTTTTCTTATCAGCCGCGAATACGAAAAACTGGATTTTCTGTTTTCGTCGAAACGGGTATGCCTGCTGTTCAGCCAGCGTTTGTTCGCCGAATTTATAGGCGTAGCCAGTCGCGAAAAGTTCAGAAAATGGTTTTCGGAAACCGATTTGTCGGAACTTTCGGCAAGAATGAAAAAAATTGCAAAAATAGTTAAGACAAAAACCGTTGTTGCTCAATGTCGCGATCCAAAAGATAATTTTTTGCTCGAACTTGCTGTTGACGGCAAAGCCGATTACCTCGTTACAGGCGACATTGATTTGCTGACTCTGAAACGGGCGGGCAACACTGAAATTATCACGATGCGAGATTTTCTTAATTTGTATAGAACGTAGAAAAGACGCATACTTATCCATTTATAAATTTCCGGTAAAATCCAATTACATAATAATTAAACTTTCCAAGTCTTCGAGACTTGGAAAGTTTGTCTGAACTGTGATTTTTTTCCTCGTCATCCCGCGCTTGACGCGGGATCTCCTGATTAACACTGTTCAGGGGGTGCGGATCAAGTCCGCAATGACGGGCCTAAAAAATCATTCAAAATCAAAGTTCAGACGATAAGAAAAGCGGTGTTTGCGTGCCTTTTTATAAAAGTAACAACTTTCTACAAATGGGATTTAATCGTTAACGACCCCGACGATAATAAATTCGTTGATTGTGCATTGAATGCAGGCGTTGACTACCTTGTTACAAATGACCATCATTTTAACGTTCTGAAAGAAAGCGGTTTTCCTTTTGTGAAAGTGATTGACATTGAAAGATTTAAGGAAATGGTTTGTTAAATCACGCACAAAATTTTTCTGCGGAAACTCCGGTAAAATACAATTACATAAAGATTAAACTTTCCAAGTCTTCGAGACTTGGAAAGTTTGTCTGAACTGTGATTTTAAGGGGATTGAAATGATTGATGTGATTGTTTAACGATTGGCAGGGGGTTGCGGAACAAGTCCGCAATGAGGGGTTTGAAAATAATTCGTAATTTTTTATTCGTAATTCCTAATTTTTTATTACCTTTGCGCCCTGAAATTCAAACAAAATGACATATCGAAAAATAAAACAAAAAAATTATGTATTCAGGACTGATAGATAAATATGAAAAATATCTGCCCATCAGCGCACAAACCCCCCGCTTATCGCTCAACGAAGGCAATACGCCGCTGATCCCGCTACCCGCTTTGTCGAAAGAATTAAACATCCGTCTGTACGGAAAATTTGAAGGACTTAATCCGACCGGCTCCTTCAAAGATCGAGGAATGGTGGTGGCAGTCGCAAAAGCCAAAGAAGAAGGCGCCTCAACCGTGATTTGCGCCTCAACCGGCAACACTTCGGCGTCGGCGTCGGCTTATGCTACACGCGCAGGATTGCGCTCGGTGATCGTGATTCCCGATGGAAAAATAGCGCAAGGCAAATTGGCGCAAGCAGTGATGTACGGCGCAAGGATTATCGCTATCCCCGGCAATTTCGACGAGGCTTTACGTTATGTGATCGAAATTTCCAAACGGGAAAATATCGCCCTTGTCAATTCGGTAAATCCCTATCGTCTCGAAGGACAAAAAACTGCCGCATTTGAGTTGTGTGAACAGCTCGGAAAAGCACCCGATATTTTGGCAATTCCGGTAGGCAATGCAGGAAATATTTCGGCTTACTGGAAAGGATTTAAGGAGTGGAATGCGCATTTTTCCACCGGACTGCCACATATTCACGGCTTTGAAGCGGAAGGCGCGGCAGCGATTGTGAAAGGCTATCCGATAGAAAAGCCGGAAACGGTCGCAACCGCCATCCGAATCGGCAATCCGGCAAGCTGGAAATTAGCCGAAGCCGCTCGCGACGAATCCAAAGGCTATATCCATTCCGTTACCGACGACGAAATTCTGAACGCTTATCGCAAAATTGCCGCGCAAGATGGTGTTTTCATCGAACCCGGCTCGGCGGCGTCATTAGCCGGTGTCATCCAACATGTCGAAAACGGACTGATCAAAAGCGGACAAACAGTGGTCTGCGTTTTCACCGGCAACGGTTTGAAAGACCCCGACACCGCCATGTCTGCCAACAACATAAAAATCAATCGTTTAAATGGCTTTGACGAAGTCAGCGATTATCTGAAAAACAAATTATAACACAACGAAATTATAATGAAAATATCAACGATTAAAGTGCCGGCGACAACGGCAAATCTCGGACCCGGATTCGACTCCTGCGGCTTGGCGCTGTCGCTGTATATGACGGTGCATATCGGCAACGAAACCTCCGAATGGATCGTCGATCACAATTGCGGCGAAGATATTCCGCACGACGCATCCAACCTGATGGTCGAAACCGCCCTGTCGATTGTCCCCGATCTGCATCCGCGTCAGCTGTGGATGGAATGTGATATTCCGACCGCCAGAGGTCTGGGTAGCAGTTCGGCGGCGATTGTGGCAGGCGTCGAATTGGCAAATGTCTGCGCCGACCTTGCTTTGAGCAATGAACAAAAAGTAGCGATCGCCTCGAAAATTGAAGGACATCCCGATAACGTGGCGCCCGCCATACTCGGCAATTTTGTGATTGGCGCCAAGTTAGACAATGCCGATTATTCGGTGCGGCATCAATTTCCCGATTGCGCTATTTTGGCTTTTATTCCTAATTTTCAATTGCTTACGAGTAAGGCACGAGCGATTCTGCCGAAAACAATGTCGTATCCCGACGCCGTCAAAGCCAGCAGTATTGCCAATGTTTTGATCGCCGCTTTATTGCGCAACGATTTGGCGCTTGCCGGAAAAATGATGGAACTCGATATGTGGCACGAATCCTATCGAGCGCAGCTGATTCCGCACCTCTTGCCTTTGCGAGCGTTAGCGAAAGAAAAAGGCGCTTATGCCACCTGTTTGAGCGGTGCAGGTCCGACGGTGTTGGTTTTTGCACCCCGCAAGCGTATCACCGAATTGCAGTTGAGTTTGCATAATTTCGATAAAACGGCGTCGGTCTGGGCGTTGGAAGTAGAAGATTCGGGCGTGATGGCATTTTAGCAAGGCGCCAAAAAAAGGGCGCTGCCAAAGCAACGCCCTCCTCATCGTCCGCAATTCATTTACGAATCCCTAATTGCTTAATAATGTTTCGGTAACGTTCAATATCGCGGTCTTTCAAATAATCGAGCAGACGGCGACGTTTTCCCACCAACATTCTTAAAGCTCTCGCTGTGCTATAATCTTTCTTATTTAACTTGAGATGCTCAGTTAAATGCGAAATACGGTATGAAAATAAGGCTATCTGCCCTTCGGAAGAGCCGGTATCCGTATTAGACTTTCCGTATTTTGCGAAGATTTCTTTCTTCTTTTCAGAATCCAAATACATAATTTTTACTGTTTTATAAAATTTGAGCCGCAAAGGTACGAATAATTTTTGAATTTGCCAAACCTGCAATAAATTTTTTACTTATTTATTTTTTCCCTGTTTTTCTTGCTAAATGAAAACAAATTTACTACATTTGCAGCCACATTGTAACTTTATTTATTCAACCAATATGAAACAGTTCTCAATTTTTGCGTTGGTCGCGTGTTTATTCGCTTGTTGTTCAACAGATAAAACCGAGTTTGCAGCCATCGAACCGGTGCCTTTTACCGATGTGCATTTCGACGACAGTTTTTGGCTGCCACGAATGGAAATCAACCGCCGGGTCTCTATTCCGTCGGCATTTCATCAATGCGAAATCAATGGACGGATGGATAATTTCGCCATCGCAGGAGGGCTGAAACAGGGCGAACATCGCGGCGATTTCTCCTTCGACGACACCGACGTCTATAAAATCATCGAAGGCGCTGCCTATTCCTTAGCCGTCAAATACGACGCGCATTTGGACACTTATTTGGACAGCGTGATTGCACTTATCGCTGCCGCACAGGAAGACGATGGCTACTTAACAACCTGTGTTACAAACAAATGTGCGCGGCTTTCGGGCTGGTGGGGAACGCATCGCTGGGAAAAAATCAACAGCCACGAACTCTACAACAGCGGACACCTCTACGAGGCGGCGGTGGCGCATTTTCAGGCGACAGGAAAACGCTCCCTGCTCGATGTGGCGCTGAAAAATGCCGACCTGATTTGTCGGACATTCGGGCTGGACTCTGCGCAAATTCACTATCCGTCGGGGCATCCGATTATCGAAATGGCGCTGGTCAAACTCTATCGTGTCAGCGGCGAACAGAAATACCTCGACGAAGCGCGTTATTTCGTCGATGAGGCGGGGCGACTCTCCAACGGACGTCAGCCGGGCATCTACAGCCAGGACCACACGCCCGTCCTGCAACAGACGGAAATTGTCGGACACGCCGTCAGAGCCGGATATTTTTATTCGGGCGTAACCGATGTTGCCGCCCTGCAACACGATGTGGCGCTCTTCGAGGCGGTCAAACGAATTTGGAACAATATGGCAGGGAAAAAACTCTACCTGAACGGCGGCATCGGCTCCCGTGCGCAGGGCGAGGGTTTTGGTCCCGAATACGAATTGAACAATTTCACCAATTATTGCGAAACCTGCGCCTCGATAGCCAATGTTTACTGGTGCCATCGAATGTTTTTGGCAACAGGCGATGCGCGTTACATAGACGTTTTGGAACGCACGCTCTACAACGGCGTGATTGCGGGCGTTTCGCTCAGCGGCGACCGTTTTTTCTACGACAATCCGATGGCGTCGCTCGGCGGACATCAGCGGGCGCCGTGGTTCGGCTGCGCCTGCTGTCCGGGCAATGTTACACGCTTTATGGCTTCGGTGCCGCTCTACAATTATGCTACCGAAAAACGTACGGTCTATGTCAATCTGTATGTGCAGGGCGATGCCAAAATTGCGCTCGAAGGCGATACGCTCTCACTTGCGCAGACCACCAAGTACCCTTGGGACGGCGATGTAAAACTGAAACTGACAAACATTTCAACGCCCAAAAAACTGAAACTGATGTTGCGTATTCCCTCGTGGGCAAACGGAGAACCCGTGCCTTCCGATTTGTATCATTATGTTGATAATCAGAAAAATACGATTTTTATTTCGGTAAATGGGAAAAAGCAAAAAATCAAGGCGGAAAAAGGTTATGCCGTCCTTGAACGCAAATGGCAAAGCGGCGACGAGGTTGCGCTGCATTTCGATATGCCTGTGCGCCGCGTAGCCGCCAACGAAAACGTCTGCTACGACAAAGGATTGCTGGCAATGGAGCGCGGTCCGGTGCTGTACGCGCTGGAAAGCGCCGACCAGCCGACGCCCTGGCTGTTTGATATGATTGTGCCGCCGACGGCAAAAATCGACGCCCGATTTGAAAAAGAATTGCTGGGCGGCGTGGTAACATTGAGCGGGCAAGCGCTGAAAAACGGTCAGCCAACGCCGTTCAAAGCCATTCCTTATGCGGTTTGGAACAATCGCGGCGCAGGGCAGTTGATGGTTTGGACACCCGAAAACGAACAGAGCATCATCCCCGAACCGAAACCGAGCATCGCCTCGCGTGCCGTTGGCGGCTGGGGAATGAACGACGGCATCGACCCGAAATCGTCCGCCGACCTCAATTCGCCCTATCAGTACTGGTGGCTGAAAAAAGGCACACAAGAGTCGGTCGAATATCGTTTCAGCAAACCGGAAACCGTTTCGGCAGTGGAAGTTTACTGGCTCGCTTTCGACCATTACGATGTGTCGTACCGCGCTCCGCAATCGTGGAAACTGTTTTACCGCAACGGCAGCAGATGGACAGAAATCACCTCCGCCGACGAGTTTGGCACCGCATTAGACCGTTACAACCGCGTAACCTTCAAGCCCGTAACCGCTACCGGCTTGAAAATCACGGCACAGTTGCAGGACGGTTTTTCGGGCGGCGTGCTGGAATGGAAAGTGGAATAAAAAAACAACAAATATTTAAAACAATGAAAACCCCTCTTCTTATTGGAATTTTTCTGTGCGCAGGCATCGTTTGCGCAAGCAGTCAGGGCAATCAGTCAGACATCGCAGCACGCTACAGCCGTGCCGACAGTTTTTCGCAACGTTTCGACTCGCTGCTCACAGGCAGCATTTTGCAGTCGGGCGCCATCGACAGTACGCAGTGTTTCTGGTATCTGACACGCACCACGCAGGGCAAACGCTATTTTGTGGCGGACGCCAAACGGGGCGAGAAACACCTCGCCTTCGACCACAGCCGCCTTGCCGAAGCGCTCTCCGCCGCTCTCAATCAGGATGTCAAAGAAAACGACCTGCCGCTCGCTTTCCTGCGTTTCGACAGGGATTTGGCAAAAATGACATTCAACATCAAAACCGAAGCGTTTTCCTGCGATTTGAGCGATTATCGCGTAACGAAACAGCCACCGCGTGAACGTCCGCGCTGGGGCGGCGGCGGCGGCGACGAATACTGGGGAAATGTTTTTCGCGAAGACCGCGCAACGCCCGTCCCCTCGCCCGACAGAAAATGGGAGGCATACATCCGCGAAGGCAATTTGTGGGTGCGAAACATCGAAACAGGCGACCGCCGACAGTTGAGTTGGGACGGCACTGCGGCGGATTATTATTCGTCCACGATGTACTGGTCGCCCGATTCCAAAAAAATCGTCTGCTGCCGCTACCGCCCTGTCGATACCCGCAAACTGACTTTGATTGAATCCTCGCCCGCCGACCGCCTGCAACCCAAACTGCAATCGGTCGATTATGCCAAGCCGGGAGACGCGCTGCCCGTCCGCCGTCCTGCGTGGTTTGAGGTGGAAACGGGCGTGCAGCACACCGTCAACATTCCCGACGTGGAACAGCAATTCGACCTGGGCGGCGTGCAATGGAACAAATCCTCGTCGCGTTTTTATTTCAATTTCAACAGACGCGGACATCAGCAGTACATCGTTTATGCCACCGAAACCGCTGCCGACAAAACATACGCAGTGGTAACCGAGACATCGCCCACGTTTATTTATTACAACACGCTGTATCAATACCGAATGGAAGATGCGGGCGAAATGCTCTGGATTTCGGAGCGGGACGGCTGGCGGCATCTTTACCTTTACGATTTGGCAACGGGAACGGTAAAACGCCAACTGACACAGGGAGAATGGATTGTAAAACAGGTTGTTAAAGTGGACGAAACGGCTCGCACGGTGATTTTCAAAGGATGCGGGCGCGACAAGGGCGAAGACCCCTATTTGGAAAAATATTATTCCTTAAATATTGACAACGGAAAAATCACCGCCCTGACACCCGAAAACGCCAATCACAACCTGACTTTTTCGAGCGATGGCGCCTATGCCCTTGACGTCTATTCGCGGGTGGATTTGCCGCCGGTGGCTGTGCTGCGCTCGACAAAAGATGGAAAAATCGTTTTTCAGGCAGAAAAAGCAGACGTTTCGGCAATGCAGGCGGCGGGCTGGCGGATGCCAGAAGTGTTCCACGCCAAAGGACGCGACGGCAAAACCGACATCTGGGGAATGATTGTGCGACCGAGCGATTTCGATGCAACAAAAAAATATCCCGTTGTGGAATACATCTACGCCGGTCCGCACGACTCGCACGTCCCCAAATCGTTTGCCGTAGCACATCGTTTTTCGGCAATGGCGGAACTCGGTTTCGTTACCGTGATGGTCGATGGAATGGGGACGGCAAACCGTTCCAAAGCGTTTCACGACGTTTGCTGGAAAAATCTGAAAGACGCCGGGCTGCCCGACCACATCGCGTGGATGAGGGCTGCCGCAAAAAAATATCCCTTTCTTGACCTCGACCGCGTGGGCATTTACGGCTCCTCCGCCGGCGGACAAAGTTCGACGGGCGCCGTGCTGTTTCACCCCGAATTTTACAAAGTGGCGGTCTCGTCCTGCGGCTGCCACGACAACCGAATGGACAAAATCTGGTGGAACGAGCAGTGGATGGGCTACCCCGTTGGCAAGCATTACGAAGAAAGTTCCAACACCTGCAACGCCTCGCGTTTGGAAGGTCATCTGATGCTGATTGTCGGCGAATTGGACAACAACGTTGACCCCTCTTCCACTTTTCAGTTGGTGGATGCGTTGATAAAGCACAAAAAGGACTTCGAGTTTGTCTTCCTGCCCGGCGCCGGACACACGCTCGGCGGCGACTACGGCGAACACAAACGCCGCGACTTTTTCGTCAAACACCTGCTGGGAGTAGAACCGGCGGCGTGGTAGAAAATCCGGCGTTCATCGGGTTTTTTATGCAGTTGGTCGATTTTCTATTGCAGCGCAACGAGATACATTGTACTTTTGCAGCAAAAAATTGATTGTTTAATTTTAAAACTGTAAAAAAAATGGAAGCTAAAAAGTGTTCACATCATGGGCTCCGTAATCATTTAACATTCGGAGTGTTGGTAATTCTGCTCGGCGTTGTATTGCTGGGATTGAATTTTGGGTTTATTCCGGCGGCTTTGCGTCCCGCGTTGATTTCGTGGGCGATGCTGCTGGTGGTTTTGGGACTTCTGTCGCTTGTGCGGGCGCATTTCTTCAGAGGTATTATTTTTCTGATTTTGGGCGCATTTTTTCTCGTGCCGAAGCTCTATCTTGCCTATCCATGCCAGATGGCGTGGGCGGGTGAAAATTTCACGCAGGTCTATTATCCGCTGCTACTGATTGCCGGAGGCGTGTTGTTTATTGTCTATATGGCGCTACCTGCACGCTGGAAACGGCGACATTTTTGGCATTCTCACAGCCACTATTCGCATCATTGCACTTGCGGGGAAAATTGTACTTGTGGCAAAAAATGCACTTGCGGCGACGATTGTCAATGCGGAAAAGCCGACAAAGGCGGTAAAAAAGGCGGTAATTGCGGCTGTCTTTTGGATAAAAATGTGATTTTTGCCGGTTGCGACGAGATTTTCTTGGAAGAAGTGTTCCACGGAGGCGAATTGAACACCGTTTTTGGCGGCGTCAATCTCGATTTACGGCGCACCAGCCTGCCCGAAGGCGACACGCATCTCGAAATCAACGCTGTTTTCGGCGGCGTCAAACTGTATGTGCCGGATACTTGGTATATCGAATTGCGTACCGATAATGTTTGCGCAGGAGTGGCTGACAATCGCTTGATTGATCCCGAAAAGATTGACAAATCGCGGCGGTTAGTGATTCGCGGCTCATTGGTTTTCGGCGGCGCTGAATTAACTAATTGACAGTGAATCGTTACGGAATTTTACGACTTTTGTTGCTCTGGTTCGTTATCGGACTGTGCCATACACTGCTTTTGAGTCATTATATTGATTTGAAAGTCAGTGTATTGGCTTTGCATGCAATGATTCGTGCACTGGTGTTTTTCGGTTTGAATATTTTACTGAATTATGCCCTGATTTACAGCCATTTTTCGGCGTTGCCACCGCTGCAACGAAGACTGAATGTGTCGCTCTTGGCAATTTTATGCGTCGGTTTATGGATCGCGTTGGGCTTCGTTTTCGATTATTTGTCGTTTGGGCAAACGACAGCGCAAGAGCTATCAAAAATGAATCGGATCTATGCCGCATTTGGTCTGTCTTTGTTTGTGATAATTTTGCAAAGTATTCATATTCATACGATTAAGAATGAAAATGAAACGGAACATCCGGCAACAACTGCTTTTCAGGAAGGGAAAGATGTCGCAGAAAAAGCGGAAATATTGGAACATATTGCCGTCCGTGCCAACTCGAAAATCAATGTTTTGTCGGTAGCGGAAATCTATTTTTTTACATCGGACGGCGATTATGTGATGATTCACACCGAGAACGCCAAATATCTCAAAGAGCAAACGATGAAGTATTTTGAACAACATTTGCCCTCAGCATTTATCCGCATACATCGCTCGGCAATCGTCAATACCGAAAAAATTTCGCGCGTCGAACTGCTCGAAAAGCAAACCTACTATCTCATTCTTAAAAACAACCAACGACTGAAAATGAGCGTTGCCGGCTATAAATTTTTGCGGATGAAGTTGGGGTTATAATATCATTACCGAAATTTTTACTACCTTTGCAGACATGATTTTTAATAGTAACAACATGAAGAGTTCAAGTCTTCTTTTTATCGCGTGTTTTATGATGGTTAATTTTTTTACGTCGTGTCATAAAGGCATCATCATAGGTAATTATCAGATTGTCAATCAGATAATTGAGATAGACGATTACGAAAGTATCGAGCTGACAACTTCCGCTCGTGTGATTTATCGCCAAATTTCGCAGGACAAACCTTTCTTGCAGGTGTCGGTCGATGACAATATTTTACCTTCATTAGAAATTTCGGTGAAAGGCAATCGACTGATTATCGGTCAGAAAGCCGATTCAATATTGCAGCCGACACAATTTATGATTTATACCAATTCGCGCAATTTGAAAGCTGTCGGATTGAAGGGTTCGGGAGATATTCATTTGACCAATTCGCTGAATGCCAAGTCGATGGATATACTGCTGACCGGCTCCGGTTGTGTGCAAGCCGACAGTCTGTATTGCAAAAATATCGAGATCAAACTGACCGGATCGGGCAATATCCAACTGCAAGGAGCCGCCAACAGCGCCGATTTTCGCATTACCGGCTCGGGCGACATCGAGGCGTCGGATTTTCTGATTGAAGACAGCAATTGTCTGATTAGCGGTTCGGGCGACATTACGCTCAATGTCGATAAAAAATTAAAAGCGACAATTACCGGTGCGGGCAATATTCGCTATCAAGGCACACCCGAATCGGTACAAACTTCAGTTACAGGCGCCGGCAATATCGAAAAAAATAATTAATCATTCTATATGAAACACGCAATTTCAACTTCTAACGCTCCGGCTGCCATTGGTCCCTATTCGCAAGCAATCCAAGCCGGAAATTTAGTTTTTGTGTCGGGACAATTAGGCATCGATCCCGCAAGTGGTAATTTTGTCTCAGGCGGCGTCAGCGAACAGACCGAACAAGCCTTTCAAAACCTAAAGGCGGTACTTGCCGCCGCCGGACTTACGCCGGACAATGTCGTCAAAACGACGGTTTTTCTGTCGGACATGTCAGATTTTGCCGCTATGAACGCCATCTACAGCGCCCATTTTTCGGCGCCTTATCCGGCACGATCAGCGGTTGCCGTCAAAACTTTACCGAAAAATGCTTTGGTCGAAATCGAAGCAATTGCCTCACACGATTAAATGTCGGAATATTTAAATCAACTGAGCGAAAGTCAGCGGCAAGCGGTGGAATACATCGACGGCGCGTCGTTGGTGGTGGCGGGCGCAGGATCCGGCAAAACCCGCGTGTTGACTTATAAAATTGCCTATCTGTTAGAACACGGCATCGCTCCTTACAGCATTTTGGCGCTGACTTTTACCAACAAAGCGGCACGAGAAATGAAATCGCGCATTGCACAAATCGTTGGCGAGTCGGAGGTTCGTCGGCTGTGGATGGGTACTTTTCATTCTATTTTTTCACGAATCTTGCGGCGCGAATCCGAAACCATCGGCTATTCGTCCGACTTTACGATTTACGATGCACAGGATTCTAAAAATTTGATAAAAACCATCATCAAAGAAAAGGCTTTGGACGAAAAACTCTACAAACCTGCGCAAATTCAGGCGCAAATTTCCAAAGTCAAAAATGCGCTGATCACGCCGGAACTCTATGTGCAAGACCGCGAACTGAGCGAATATGATCAGTTGATGAATCGTCCACGCACGGCGGAAATATACGCCAACTATTGGGAACGCTGCAAAACGGCGGGCGTGATGGATTTCGACGATTTGTTGCTTTATACCTATATTTTGTTCAACAAACATCAGGATATAGTGGAACGTTATCGTAATATGTTTCGGTTTATTTTGGTCGATGAGTATCAGGATACCAATCATGTACAGCACGAAATCGTGCGACAGTTGGCGGCAGAACATCAGCGCGTCTGTGTGGTCGGCGACGATGCGCAGAGCATTTATTCGTTTCGAGGGGCAAATATCGGTAATATTCTGAATTTTCAGAAGATATTTCCCGAAACGCGACTCTTCAAACTCGAACAGAATTATCGCTCTACACAAACCATTGTGAATGCTGCTAATTCGTTAATTAAAAAGAATTTGAAGCAGATACCGAAAACAATTTATTCCAAGAAATCCGTCGGCGAAAAAATTCCGATCATCACCGCCTATTCCGATTTTGAAGAGGGTTATATTGTTGCTTCCCGCATTGCAGAGATGCGTATGCTGAACAATTACGCTTACAGTGATTTTGCCATTTTGTATCGTACCAATGCGCAGAGCCGAATTTTTGAAGAATCGTTGCGAAAAATCAATATTCCGTATCGGATTTATGGCGGTTTGTCGTTTTATCAGCGCAAAGAAATCAAAGACATTGTGTCATATATGCGCCTGATAACCAACCCGAAAGACGAGGAGGCACTGAAACGCATCATCAATTATCCGACACGAGGCATCGGCGATACGACCGTCGCCAAGATTGCTGCCGCCGCTAATTTGCACCATGTCAGTCTGTGGCAGGTGGCAAGCAATCCGATCGCTTACAATCTGAATATCAATTCGGGAACGGCAAAAAAATTAGCCGCTTTTTGCGGAATGATTCAGTCCTTGATCGACACGGCGCATACGCAAGACGCTTACGAACTCGGTATTGCGATCATCAAAGAGACCGATTTTAAAACCGAACTTTACGAAGATAAAACGCCCGAAGGATTGAGCCGCGTGCAGAATATCGAAGAACTGCTGAACAGTTTGCAGGCTTTCGTCCTTGCGCGGCGGGAAGAAGGCGATCCGAATATCTTGTTGGGTGATTTTCTTGCCGAAATATCGCTGATGACCGACGCCGATACCGATGACGCCGAAAATGCCAATCGCGTAACGATGATGACCATTCATTCCGCCAAAGGTTTGGAGTTCAAAAATGTGTTTGTGGTGGGAATGGAAGAAGATTTGTTTCCGTCGGAATATATGTCTATGCATCCGGCAGAAATTGAAGAAGAGCGTCGGCTGTTTTATGTGGCGATCACCCGTGCCGAAGAAAATGCCATATTGACCTATTCCAAAAGCCGTTTTCGTAACGGACAAACGCAAACTTGCCGTCCCAGCCGTTTTTTGGCGGACATTGACGAAAGTTTTTTGAAGGGCGCAAAACCGAAAACAGAAAGGTACGGAGAACCTGTTGCTCCCCATACCTTTAAGATTTTATCGGCGCCGAATGTTTCACCTGCAAAAGCAGTTTCTACCTCATCCGAAACATCTTCCGGCTTGTCGGTGGGCGACCGAGTGCGGCATCATCGTTTCGGCGTCGGAGAAGTCTTGTCGTTGAGCGGCGCAGACGAAAATGCCAAAGCAGAGGTGATGTTCGACCATTTCGGCGTCAAAAACATGTTGCTGCACTACGCCAAATTGGAGCCGATCACTCCTTGACTCCGTTCATGATTCCTTCGATACGGTTGCCTGCTTTGAGTAATTCTTGCGCTTTTCGTTGAATATCAACCGGTTGCATCTCGTTCAATAATTTGAGATAGTCGGTATAATTATCGGCATGCAACCTGTAATACGTCAGCAAAAGCGAATGCCAATAGGAATTTTGCTGTGCATTTTCGGCTTGTTTTTTCAACAGATATTCTTTGACTTTGTTGAAATTGACGTCGCCGGGACCTTCTTTGGCTATCCGTTCAAATTCGTTACGCACGATAGTGTTCAGATGTTGAACTTTAGATGGCTCGGTTTCATAAACAATCTGCAGCATTGCTTTCCCTTTAGGATAAGCCGCGATATTGCCGCCCACATTCACGCCATAAGTGCCGCCTTCTTCTTCCCGTACTTTTTCGGTATAAACGATATTTAAAATTTGTGTCAGCATATCCATTTCGATGCGGTTTTTCAGATTATCATCCACGATTGCCCAATAGACGCACATAATGGTTGATTTCACGTTTTCTACTTTCTGATTGAACTCGTTGGTAATCAATCCCTTATTGTAATCTTCATTGACAGGGGCAAAAGTTTCTTTGCGGTGAATGTTTGGCAGAGCGCCTAAATATTTGGCGATTAACGGTTTCGCTGTTTGCAGGTCAATATTTCCGGTAAAGACGAAAGTAAAATCTCCGGCGTCGGCATAACGGTCTTTATACCAATTCATAATCGTCTGATAATTAATCTTTTCGAGGTCTTTGGCATGCATGCGTTGATGACGGACTTGGTCAACATACATTTCTTTCATCATCGTATCGCTCAAAGCGATTTCCGGATTGGCGTCCTGATTTTCGAGCATAGATTTTTGGCGCACGAGCAGCGATTGGAACGCCGCCTCGTCCATTCGTGGCGCCGTAAAATACAAATAAATCAATTGCAGCATCGTTTCAAAATCTTTGACCGACGACGAGCCGGACATCCCTTCCGAAATCAGCGAGATATTCGGACTGACACGCACCCGCTTGCCTGCCAGCGCTTTATTCAACTCGGTCTGACTGAAATTGCCGACGCCGCCTACCGAAATAACGTTACTGTACAGATTGATATTGGCTTGTTGCGTCTGGTCGAAAAGCGAGGATCCTCCAGGACTGGTTGCCGCCATCAAAATTTCGTCGGATTTCAGTTGCGTCGTTTTGATCGCTACTTTCACGCCGTTGGAGAGTGTCAGTTCCGGCACGTCGAAGACAGGATTGATCGTTTCGGAGACAATCGTACCGCCTTTCGGCTCTTCCGACAGTAGCGGCTCGTTGCCGATTTCTTCCGCAGGCGCTTGCACTTCTTCTTTTCGGGCTTCGTTGAACCACGTCAAAAGCTGTTCTTTCGAGGGCAAAACGACGTCTTCCTTTTCGGGGGCAAGCATATAAATCACGATATTGCTGTCGCCTATCAAGTGTTGAACAAACTGATTGACCAAATCGATCGTAACATTTTCGCTCAAAGTTTTCATCATATTGTATTCCAATTCGATGCCCGGAATGTAGCCGCCGTCGGTAAAATGCGAAACATATTCTCTTGAATATCTGCTGTTTAGCGTTTTTTCGCGCTCGTTGAACTGACTTTCATAAACGGTCAGCAGGTTGTTTTTGGCGCGGTCGTATTCGCCCGCCGTAAAACCGAATTGATCGATCCGTTTTGCTTCGCGGGTGATGGTTTTTAAAGCTGTTTCCACGTCATTGTTGCGGACGATGGCATACATATTCCAGCTGTCTTCGGTGCAAGCTACAGCAAAAGTTTCGTTGCCACCGCCGGCTTGTACAAAAGGCGGATTTGCCTGCTGCATCAGGTCGGTCATACGTTCTCTGACGATGCGACTCGCAATGCCGTTATAATAATTGACGACCACACCCGCCATAGTGCCGCGTTGTTCGCGGGGTAACGGCTTGTGTTTGAAGTCGATATTGACAATGCTGTAAGTGGATTCCTTGTCGGTAACGATGCCGACCAAAGGTTCAATATTGTCTTCGACATCGTAATAGATGCGTTTGGCGGGATTGACCGGCGCCGGAACATCGGCAAATACCTTTTTGATTTGTTGTTCGACAACGTCGACATCGATATCTCCAACAATAATAATACCCTGTAAATCAGGTCGATACCATTTGTGATAATAGTCGCGGAGTTCTTCCGGTTTAAAATTCATCACCACTTCTTCCGTGCCGATCGGCATCCGTTTGGCATATTTGCTGCCGGGCATGATTTGCGGAAGCAGTTTTTCGTATTGACGGTAGCTGGCTTCGTTGCGACTGCGCATTTCTTCACGGATGACGCCACGTTCTTTCAGGATATCTTCTTCGGTAAGCAACAGTCCGTTAGACCAGTCGCGCAGAATCAACAGACAGCTATCGACAGCGCCAGTTTTCGTAACCGGCACATCGGAAATATTATAGACTGTTTCATCAAACGAGGTGTAGGCATTCAGATTGACTCCGAATTTCACGCCGATGCTTTCCAAATATTTGATCAAACCGTTTTCAGGGAAATGGACGCTGCCGTTGAACGCCATGTGTTCGAGAAAATGCGCCAGACCTGCTTGATTGTCTTCTTCCTGCATAGAGCCTACTCGTTGAGCGATGTAGAAATCCGCTCGCTCTTTCGGCAATTCATTATGACGGATGTAATATGTTAATCCGTTGTCTAACCTGCCGTAACGTACCTGTTGGTCGATCGGCAACGACGGCATGGATTGCGCCCATGCACCCACAATACACATCAGGACAAAGCCTGTGATTAAAGCATGTTTTTTCATTTATTTTTATTAATTAAAGTATGTTTCCATTTTTCGCATGGCGGCGCTCAAACAGAAGACCAGGACATGGTCGCCGGCTTCGATTTGCGTATTGCCGTCGATGATTTCCGCTTTGCCGTCGCGGATTCTGCCGCCCAAAGTCATATCTTGCGGCAGGCGCAATTCTTTGACGGGTTTTTTGGTGATGGCAGCGCCTTTTCGGGCAACCAATTCCGCCACTTCCGCGTTGGCGAAAGTCAGGCATTTCACCGTCGAAACGTCTGCTTGCAACATAAAACGGTAGATATGGCTGGATGCAATCAGTTTTTTATTGATGATGGAGCCGACGTCCAATTTTTCAGCCATCTGTATATAGTCCAAATTTTCGACTTCGGCAATGGTTTTCGGAACGCCGAGATTTTTAGCCGCCACACAAGCCAAAATATTGGTTTCGGAATGACCGGTCAGCGCTAAAAAAGCGTCGCAATTTTTAATGTTTTCCTGAATAAGAAGATCGGTATTGCGTCCGTCGCCGTGAATGACCATCACATTGCTTGCCACTTTTTCGGCTAATCGAAAACTTTTTTCCTTGTCGGCTTCCAGCAATTTGATATGCACGTTGCTCGGAATCCGTTCGCAGACTTTCAACGCAATACGGCTGCCGCCCATGATGGTTACGTTATTGATCTGAATTTCCTGTTTGCCTGCCAAGCGTTTGACCTCTTCGATATGTTCTTTGGTAGTGGAAAAATAGACAATATCGTTGTTTTCGATGCGGTCGGAACCGCGTGGAATGATGGTCTGATGATCGCGTTTGATGGCTACGATGTGATAACGGCGTTCTTCTTCGCCGCCCAATTCGTGGAGAAATTTATCGACTATCGGGGCATTTTGTCGAATTTTTGCGCCTACTAATATTAATTTTTCGTCGGCAATATCCCACCATTGACGTGTCCATGGATGTTTCAATGCGGATTCGATTTCTTCTGCCGCCAATGTTTCGGGGCAGATGAGGGAATCGACGCCGAGTTGCGAAAAGAAGACCGTGTTGCGGGGCGACAGGTATTCTTCGTTTTCAACGCGGGCGATTGTTTTTTTCGCGCCCAAAGTATGCGCCAACATGCAGGCAGTCATATTGGTAGCCTCTTCCGGAGTAACGGCTATAAACATATCCGCACCTTTGATGCCCGCCGCTTTCAAATCGTGAATAGAAGTCGGATTGCCTTGTATGGTCATCAGCTCAAACTGACTGGAAAAACTCAGTCGGTCTTCGTCGATATCCATCAGGACAATGTCTTGATCTTCCTGCGATAACAATTTGGATAAGTGTGTGCCTACTTCTCCGGCACCGCCGATAATGATTTTCATTTCCGATACGTTTTTTCAGGCGCAAAGATACATGAAATAATTGAAATTTACAGCGTTTCTTTGATAATTTCGCCGACGGTCGGATGTGGGAAGACGATAGATTTGAGGTCTTCGCTCGACCATTCTTTTTCGATAGCCATAGCTGCAATGACGACGAGTTCCGACGCCGGATTGCCCAAGAGATGCACGCCCAAAATTTTTCCGTCGGTACTTTCGAGTATTTTGCATACGCCGTTCGCCAACTCGTTTTCAGCGACAAAGCGTCCCGAATAGCTCATCGGCAACTGTTTGACAATGTATGCGATGCCTTCTTTTTGCAGTGTTTCTTCGGTTTTGCCGACGCCTGCAATTTCGGGCGAGGTATAAACGACCGCCGGAATAGCGCGGTACGACATTTTTTCCGATGCGCCCAAGATGTGTCCGACGGCAATTTCGGCTTCGCGAACAGCGGTATGTGCCAGCATCGAATAGCCGGTAATGTCGCCGCAAGCATAGACATTAGGATTTTCTGTCTGCATAAATTCATTGACTTTCAAGCCTTTGACGATAGGACGTCGTCCGACGCTCAACAAGATGCGACTGCTTTCGATGAGCTGTGTTTCGCCGTCTTTTTCGATCGTAATTTGTCGGTCTTTGACTGCAGTAACTTTTGTCGATAGATGAAATACTATGCCGCGTTTGCTCAATTCGGTGCGCAGGAGTGCGGAAAGCTCTTTGTCCATACCGCCCAAAATTTCGTCCAACATTTCGACGACAGTAACCCGACAGCCCAAAGTGTTGAAAAATGCCGCAAATTCAATGCCAATCACGCCGCCGCCGATGATGGTCAGCGATTCGGGTAATTCGTTGGCTTGCAGAGCTTCGCGACTTGTCCAATAGTCGGTTGCATCCAAGCCTGCAATGGGCGGCACGGCGGTTTCGGAGCCGATGCACAGCATGAGTTTTTTTGCCTGATAGTCGTTGCCGTTGCATGAAATCTGCGGCATGGCGGCAGTAGTGTCGCAGGTGGCTTCGCCGATGACGACTTCCACATTGGCAGCCGTCATTTTGCTGCGGATACCGGCAACCAATTTGCGGACAACTTTGTTTTTACGCGCCATCATTTTCGCAAAATCGAACGCTACCTCGTTGCACGAAATGCCGTACTTGGCGGCGTCTTTCGCCGATTGATAGGTTTTTGCCGAGTAAAGCAAGGTTTTGGTGGGGATGCAGCCCTCGTTCAGGCAGACGCCACCCAAAGCATTTTTTTCAAAAAGGACGACCGACAAGCCGCGTCGCCCTGCCAATTCTGCGGCTGTATATCCCGCAGGACCGCCGCCTATAATTGCAATATCGTATAACATTTTTTTGTAATTTATTCATTATCGGAAACTTGCGTCCAAGCCTGCGCCGTCAGCGGGATTTGCGAGCCGTCGCGGGCAATCAAATTCGCCCCGTTGTCTGCCGACACGATATGCCCTATCAGCTTAACGCCGTCGATTGCCTGAATTTTTTCGTGCATCGTCAGCGGAACGGTGAACAGCAATTCGTAATCGTCGCCGCCATTGAGCGCAACGGCAGTCAAATTCATATTGAAACGTTCCGCCATCATCGCCGTTTGATAGTCTATCGGCAAATGCTCTTCATAGACCACACAGCCGACTTTGCTTGCCCGACACAGATGCAGCAGATCGGAGGTTAGACCGTCGCAAACCGCAATCATCGCCGTCGGCAAAATCTGATTCTTCGCCAATATTTCGATGATGTCTTTGCGGGCTTCGGGGCGTAATTGGCGTTCCAAGAGATATTCTTTGCCCGAAAAATCGGGGGTAAAATCGCTGTCGCCGGTATGCACTGCCTTTTCGCGTTCCAAGAGTTGCAAACCCATATAGGCAGCGCCCAAATCGCCCGAAACGCACAGCAAATCATTGATTTGTGCACCGTTGCGATAAACTATTTGTTGCCGTTCCGCTTCGCCGACGCAGGACAAGGCGATGGTCAAACCGGTCAACGAGGCGGATGTATCTACCGCAACAATATCTACCCCATGTCTTTCGCAGGCATATTCGATGCCCAAAAACAGTTCATCGATATTTTCTACCGAAAAACGTTTGGATATTCCCAGATTCAGACTTAACTGTCGCGCTTGCCCGTTCATAGCATAAATCTTTGAAAAACAAGCGTTTGCAGCTTTATATCCCACTAATTTCAGCGCAAAATAGGTCAAATCGAAATGAATCCCTTCCAAAAGTAATTGCGACGCAAAGAGAGCTTCCTTATCGGCATAATGCAAGACGGCGGCGTCATTGCCCGCACCCCGAAAGGTCGAGGCGTTGCGGACAATCAGCTGCTCCGTCAAACGGTCGGTCAGTCCGACTTTCCCCAATGAGGCAATTTCCATTTTATGAGTATTTAATTTGACAAGTGTTTAATCACTTCTTCCATGATGAACGCCATTTTCGGCTGCGCAATTTTTGCGGCTTCCTGCACTTCTTCGTGACTGACTTCCACAATTTTGCCCGGCACGCCAAGGTCGGTGATGATCGAAAATGCCAAGACTTTCAAGCCGCCATGACGCGCTACGATGACTTCGGGAACGGTTGACATACCGACCGCATCGCCGCCAATCACCTTGAAATAAACATATTCCGCAGGTGTTTCAAAAGTCGGACCCTGTGTGCCGACGTAAGTACCGAACTGCAATTTGATGTTGTTGTCGGCTGCGATGCAGGTTGCCAATTTGCGCAAATCGCGGTCGTAAGGTACGCTCATATCCAAGAAACGCACGCCCAGCCGTTCATCGTTTTTCCCGCGCAGGGGATGTTCGGGAAAGAGATTGATGTGGTCTTCGATCAGCATGATGTCGCCGATTTGGAATGACGGATTCATTCCGCCCGCCGCATTAGACACGAAAAGATATTCAAAACCAAGCAGTTGCATCACGCGCACCGGATAGGTTACCTGTTTCATATCGTAACCTTCGTAAAAATGAAAACGTCCCTGCATCGCCAAAATCGGTTTGCCACCCAAGCGTCCGACAATCAGTTTGCCGGAATGTCCTTCGACTGTCGAAACCGGAAAATGCGGAATGGTTTCGTAAGAAATCTCTTTTTTGTCGGTGATATTATTTGCCAAATCACCCAGTCCGGTACCGAGAATAATACCGATTTTTGTCTCTGTGGGTATCTGTGGTCTAAGCCAAGATACGGTTTCTTCTAATTTTTTTAACATAATCTTCTATTGTTGATTTAAATAATTCTTCTTGTTCCGGACAGACAAAAACCACTTCTATCGGCAGATAAAAGAGCGCTTGTCTGATTTCGTCCGAAAGGTAAGCATTTTTCATCAAACGGACGGCGTCTTTTTCTGTCGTTATGATAATTTTATGATTTGTTGTGATATTATTAAATGTCTGTTCGATCTTTTCGACGTCTTTTTGCGTAAAATCGTGGTGGTCGGCAAACCGCAAGACCGACAATTGCGTCGTATAGTTTTGCAAATGCCGAATCAGATTTTCGGGATGTGCGATTCCTGCTACGAGCAGCAGCGAATAGCGGTCTTTTTTCAGGCGTTCGAGGCTTTCTTTCCGAATCTGTTGCGGAAAAACCGGTTGCAAACTTCTGTATTGAAAACGCGAAAACAGCGGGTGAATATTCAAATTTGCAGGCAAAAAATCCTTGTCATCAATATGGAAATCGTCGGGCGTTTTGCTGACAATAATCATATCGGCGCGGCGGTATCCCGACCCGGCTTCACGCAAGCGTCCGACAGGCAAAAGGCGATCGCGCCAGAAAGGACGGCGCCAATCGGTGAGCAAAATCGACAGCCCTGCACGGACGTATCGGTGCTGAAAAGCGTCGTCTAACAGAATGATTTCCGGTTGATAGTCAGCCAATAAACGACGGATCCCTGCGCGACGGTCGGCATCGACGGCGACAATGATATTTGGAAATTTCCGGTAGATTTGCATCGGTTCGTCGCCCAGCGTTTGCGCTGTCGCCTTGTCGTCAGCCAACACAAAACCCTTGCTTTTGCGCCGATATCCCCGACTGAGAACGGCTATCCGATAGTTGCGGCTTAAGAGGCGGACAAGATACTCGATGTGAGGCGTTTTTCCGGTGCCGCCCGCCGACAGATTGCCTACGGAAATCATCGGTATATTGAAAGATTCTATCGGCAGCAATCCGCTGTCAAACAAGCGATTCCGCACCGATGTCGCCAAGCCGTACAGCCATGCGAAAGGAACAAGCAAACCGGATAAAATCGTCTGTAGTATTTTCATTCATCGTGCATTTAGGCTGCAAAGGTAATCATTTTTCGCCTGAATTGCGATTTTCGTCTGATTTTTTTGATTACCATGATTGTAGCCCGTCATTGCGTCCCGCGCTTGACGCGGGATCTCCTGCTAATCGTTAAACAATCATATAAATCATTTCAATGAATGAATGAATGTGCTGACAAAAAACCGGCTGTGCGTAGATAAAAATCGAGATTGAACTCTGTGAACACAGTAAATGAGCAAGGAAAACAGCCGGTTGGTGGGGTTCGATCCCGTCATGGCGGACTTGATCCGCCATCTCCTAAAAAGCATGTGAAGGGGATAGCGGGTAAAGTCTGCCATGACGCTCAACTAATCACATCAACTCGGACAAGGGTTGCATCACAAAATCGCGCTCACGATATTTTGGGTGAGGCACGATTAGGCGGTCGGAAA
>JAISUM010000004.1 GCA_031272095.1 Candidatus Symbiothrix sp.
ATCGAAAAATACGGCTCCGACCCGCTGCGATGGTATATGATTACCAACGCCAGCCCCTGGGACAACCTCAAATTCGACCCCGAAGGCGTAGAAGAAGTACGCCGCAAATTCTTCGGAACGCTCTATAATACTTACTCATTCTTCGCACTTTACGCCAATGTTGACGGCTTCGACCCCGCAACGCCGCAAGTGCCGTTTAACGCTCGTCCCGAAATTGACCGATGGATTCTCTCGGTGCTCAACACGCTGATAAAAGACGTTGACGGTTTTTATGCCGATTACGAGCCAACCCGCGCCGGTCGCGCAATAGAAACTTTTGTCGATGAACATCTGTCGAACTGGTATGTTCGCCTCAATCGCAAACGTTTCTGGGGCGGCGCAATGGACGAAGATAAACTTTCGGCGTATCAGACTTTGTATCAATGTCTTGTCGCGGTTGCAAAACTTATGGCGCCAATCGCTCCGTTTTATGCGGACAGGCTTTATTGTGATTTAGCAGCCCCCCAACCCCCACAGGGGGAGTTGGAAGTCGCTGCGCCAAAGTCCCCCTGTGTGGGATTTAGGGGGCTTGATGGGGGATTTAGGGGGCTTGGGCTTTCTGTACATCTTTCGGATTTTCCCGTTTGCGATGAAACGGTTATCGACAGCAATCTTGAAACCTGTATGCAGTATGCGCAGGACATCTCGTCGATGCTGCTCGCACTGCGCCGTCGAGCCGACAAAAAAGTGCGCCAGCCGCTGCCGAGAGCTGTTGTGCCAACAACAACCGAGCAGGCGTGCGAGCAGATAAAATATGTTGCCGAACTGATTAAAAATGAGGTAAATATAAAAGAACTCGACGTACTTGCGCCCGATGTGGAATTGGAAAATATCGTCAAACGCATCAAACCCAATTTCAAGACTTTGGGCAAACGATACGGCAAACTGATGAAAGATATTGCCGCCGCCTTTGCCGAATTTGACAAAAAAACAATTTCCGAAATCGAAAAAGCGGGCAACTATTCGTTTAGTCTGAACGGCGAAACTGTCGAACTCGAACCTTCGGATTATGAGATACTTACCGAAGATATGCCCGGATGGCTCGTTGCCAACAACGGCGCATTGACTGTCGCCCTCGATATCACGGTAACGCCCGAATTGCAGCGCGAAGGCGTCGCCCGCGAACTTGTAAACCGCATCCAGAACATCCGCAAATCAAACGGTTACGAGATTACGGACAAAATTAGCGTTACGATACAGTCGTCGCCCGAAACAGATGAATCGGTTACAACTTACAAAGACTATATCGCCAATCAAGTGTTGGCAAAACATATTGAAATTGCAGCGCTGACAGACGGCGTAGAATTAGATATGGACGATTTGAAATTATTAATTAAAGTAGAAAAATTATAAACACTTATTTTTTTATGAGCGAAAAGACAAGATACACGGATGCGGAATTAGACGAATTTCGCGCCATTATTTTAGAGAAGTTGGAAGCGGCAAAACGTGATTATGATGTTTTAAAAGCTTCTCTGACAAATGAAAAAGACGTGAGCGATACGGCTCCTACGTTCAAGGTTTTGGAAGAAGGTGCGGCAACTTTATCGAAAGAAGAAGCCGGTCATTTAGCACAGCGGCAAATGAAATTTATTCAAAATCTGCAAGCTGCGCTGGTACGGATCGAAAATAAAACTTACGGCATTTGTCGCGAAACGGGAAAATTGATTCCCGCAGAACGTTTGCGTGTCGTGCCTCACGCAACTTTGAGTATCGAAGCCAAACAAGGTCAAAGCAAATGAGGTCCAAAGGAGTATGGGCGATTTTAGTCGTTCTCTTGATTTTATTTTCCGACCAATTTCTCAAAATATGGATAAAAACCCATTTGCCACTCGGCGAATCCGGCGACGTTAAAATTGCCGGATGGTTTATTATTCGTTTTGTCGAAAATCCGGGGATGGCAATGGGCATTGAGGTGGTAAACAAATTGTTTCTCTCCCTGTTTCGGATGGGCGCCTCGCTGGGTATAGCGTGGTACATTGTTCGGCTGATAAAGAGAGATTACGATGTGGGTTATATCGTTTGCTGCTCCATGATTTTTGCCGGTGCGGTGGGCAATATTATCGACAGTGTATTCTACGGCGTCATTTTCAGCGAAAGTACCCCTTATACGGTAGCCACGCTGTTTCCGGCAGACGGCGGGTATGCCACTTGGTTGCACGGAAAAGTGGTCGATATGTTCTATTTTCCGCTGTTTGAATTTCAATTTCCCGACTGGATTCCCTTCGTTGGCGGCAACGATTTTGTGTTTTTTCAATATATCTTTAATTTGGCGGACGCCTCGATCACAACAGGTATCGCCATTTTAATATTGTTCTATAACAAAACCTTTGCCAAAAGTTTTGAAAAACAATGAAACGACTCTTTGGATTGATAGGATTCGGTTTGCTGCTGGTGGCGTGCAGCAATCGTCCATGGCATGTCCTTTCCGAAAAACAAATGGAAAACGTCCTGTTTGACCTCTACATTGCCGAAATAGAAATCAAAGAAAATCGGGTTGTTTTTGATGCCGATTCGCTGAAACGCCAACAACTCCTGCAATCGGTTTTTCGGAAACACAACATCAGCGAAGCCCAATTCGACACCTCTATAGTGTGGTACAATGCGCATTTGAACAGGTATATGAAAATCAACGAACAACTCAATGTGCGCTACACGCAACGGATTCAATCATTGGAAGCCGAACAGGAACATATTCGCATTGCAACGCTACACATCGACACGATTTATTATCACCGGACGCCTTTGCTGTGTCTGCAATCCAAAATGCGGGCAAACAGCTATCATTTTGCATTAGATTCGGTTCCCAACTCGAAAATGTACAACCTGAATTGTATGGCTTTCGGCGTCAACGATTCGGTGTGTCCGGTGCTGACTTTCAGCCTGCAATGTACGGATACGGTCTATTGGCACAGCGATACGCTGACGCACAACGGCAAGTTTGAAAAACAATATACCGTCCCATTGAAAGATACCTTGACCTGCATTTTCGGCGATGTATCTTTGTCCGACAGCATCACCGCATCAACATTGATTGCCAATCTGTCTATCTATCAAATCCAAACTACTGTTTTGTCGGAAGACTCTGTGAGGGCAAAATCCAAACGCTGATTGTCCGAAGCTGGCGAAACTTAAACTTTCCAAGTCTCGAAGATTTGGAAAGTTTTTTGCGGTTAACCCTTATTCCCGAAAGCACCCTTCGTAGCTTGGGGTGAATGTTCGATGTTTTTCGCCCTTATTCCCTTATTAAAGAGTGAAAACAGGGAATGATTATCGTATATAATGCAATAGCCGGAATGGTTTGCGGCAAATCAATAACAGCCCGAATGGGCTTGATTTGCATAACCGCAGTGTCATATTACGTATTTTTGGGAAATGTTAGGGATTAGATAATCAAAATTTCACCGTATATTTCACCGACGTTTTGTTTCCGGCAGCATCTTTGACCGTCAAGAGGAGGGTTTGCGAGCCGGATTTCATCCGTTGCGGATCGTAGCGGCACGACAGCGCTTGGTTTTTGGCGTCATATTCAAACAGTGCATAGCGACCGTCTAACGTGCCGCGATAGGATTGAATTCCGCTCAAATCGTCCGAGACCTTAAATTGCAGGCATCGTTTGCTTGTCCATTGCGTTTGATTGACGGGCTGAATCACCGGCGGAAGGGTATCCGTTTCGACTGCAAAATCGCCCGTTTCACGGATCTTGACGTACATTTTCCCATTGCGATAGTCACCGCCGAGCCACGTCTTTTCTTTTTTCCAATAGCTCACCACGCCATATTTCGATTTGTCGGGATAGTTGTCTTTCGTAACATCCAAAACCAAAGGGCAATAGCTGTGCAATGGCGCCCGCTCGCGGATTTGATAGACCGGCGAAAAGGCGGTAGCGCTCGGTACGGTATCCGGCGACAAATACAGATCGGTATATAAATTACCTTTCGGAATATGCAGGTCGATGCCTTTATCGGAGTATGTATTCGCCTGATTGTATAAAAAACGCTTGCCTGCCGTCGGCGGAATCTCCTGCCGTTGCCCGAGAATATCTATCGGATAACGACATTCGTTGCCATAAACGTCGCGCAGAATAAATTCGCAATGGTAAGTGCGCTCCTCATTGACGTCGATGACGCCGTTATTTTGTAGTCGGCGGATGCACAGACGATTGCCCGGCTCGGTGAAGGCTTTCGTATAATAGGAGCGATTTTCAAACCAAGTCAGCCAGTCGATATAAGAATTGAGATAGCGGGTGTCGTCGAAAGAAAAGCTGTCCATCACGACATGATAGACAGGCACGCTGTCCACTTGCAGCAGCAATTCGTAAATGCCGTAGATATTGCGTTGCCCGTTCATGCGGTCGTAGGCTTCTATGCCCAAGCCGATTTTACCCCAAGCCACATTGCCGTTTGCCACGCCTGTGCCGCGTTGCGGATAAAGCCGGACGCCACGCACTTGAGGCGCCAGCGTGTCGGGAATCTGCGACATCAATGCGGACAGAGGGTCAAACGGCTTTTCGGTTTTCGTATCGCGCAATTCAAAATGAAGGTGCGGACCGCCGGAACTGCCGCTGTCGCCGCTCCACGCGACTTGTTCGCCTTGTTTGACCGGAAATTGTGCCGCCGTAAAATAGAGCTGCACCGCAAAAGATTCGTTTTTGTATTGTCGGTCGCGTACCGCCTTTTCGATGTCCGGCATAAAGCCGTTGAGATGCGCATAAACCGAAGTCGTTCCGTCAGGATGATTGATATAGAGTGCATTCCCATAGCCCGAAGGGGAAACATTCACCCGTGAGATATAGCCCGATTTGACGGCTCGCACCGCAAAACCTGTTCGTTCCTGCGTTTTGATGTCGATGCCCGAATGAAAATGTCCGCCGCGCAGTTCGCCGAAATTGCCGCTCAAAAACAGCGGAATATCCAATGGGGAGACAAGGCTTTCTTGGGCAAACAGCCATCCGCCGCTCAAGCCAAAAAGTAGTAATAATGTCCGAAGTCGTTTTGTCATAGTCGTGCCGCGTGTTAGTTGATGATCAGTTCGCCTTTGCCCTGCCGGACGATTTCGATGCTGTCGCCGGTACAATTCACGACGGTCGAAGGTTCCAAACCGCCTGCGCCGCCGTCGATCACGGCATCAACTTCTTCGCCGTATTCTTCTTCGATCAGTTCGGGATGGGTGCCGTATTCCAAAATATCGTCCTTGCTGCGCACGGAAGTTGAGAGGAGCGGGTTGCCAAGATTTTGCACAAGGCTACGCACGATATTGTTGTCGGGGACGCGGATGCCGATTTCTTTGCGGTTGCGATAGATCTTCGGCAAGCTGTTGGTCGCGTTCAGGATGAAAGTGAAAGCGCCGGGGAGATTCTTTTTCATCAGTTTAAAATCGGCGTTACTGACTTTGGCATATTCGCTGATATTGCTCAAATCGTAACAGATGATCGACAGACAGACTTTTTGCGGATTGACGTTTTTGAGTTTGCAGATGCGTTCCACTGCCCGCACATTCAGCGCATCGCAGCCCATAGCATAGACCGTATCGGTCGGATAGATGACGATGCCGCCGTCGCGCAGGATCTCTACAATCTTGTCGATCTCCCGCTGATTCGGATTTTTTTCGTACAATTTGATTAGCATATTCCTTGAAAATAAGCGACAAAAGTACAATATATTTTTTAAAAAAACAAGTGATTAGTGCTTAGTGATTAGTGGGTAGTGAGCGCATCCTACTACACTGAAAAAATTTTTCCAAAAAAATTTGCATAATTCGGAAAAGTGTCGTACTTTTGCCGCCAAACTTGTGAATTTTTATAGTAATAATGATTTATAACACTACACGAAACATTGCGTCGTCTATGTTTGTATCGCCCTCGCGCCTGCATTCAACACAGACAAATCATGGAAATATACTGTCTTAAAAGCCGTTTTGACAATGGAAAGCGCAGAGATAGCGAAGGAGCGTAGAGTAGCAATAATTTTAACCGGCATGCGCCTGCGTTCCGGGAGAACCCTCCAAGCAATTCACGGTTGAGAAGATTTTTAAGACAGTTTTTTTGATATATGAATATCGGAAAACCTCATTTTCACCTCATTGGCTCCAAACTGTGTGGTTGGTTTATCATAGTGATTAGTGGTTATTCATATCAAATGAGGTTGTAGAGATATCAGCTCCATCACTTGCAGACAGATTGGCATTATAATATTGCGACTTGCCGGTAACTTCGGCACCCAACCAGTCGGGGCGGTCAAAAGCTTCGTCTTCCGACGAGAGTTCGAGTTCGGCGATGATCAAACCTTCGTGCCTTCCGTGAAACACATCAACTTCGTACTCGTGGCGTCCGCAGGGGACATAATAGCGCTCTTTGTCGATACAGCCGCGAGCTATCGACAAGATTTCCTGCGCATCGGTGTAGGGAATCGGATATTCAAATTCGAGGCGCGACACGCCTTTGGCATTACCGGCGCCTTTGATGGTCAAGACAGCCTTGTCGCCAATGAGACGCACCCGCACCGTCCGCTCCGGATCGGTAGTCAGATAGGCTTGCTTGATGCGCACCGACCGGACGGCAAAGGGTCGGAAATCGCCTTTTACTAAAAATTTACGTTCTATTTCGATGTTCATTCAAAAAAAATTTGATATGGGATGCAAAAGTAAGAAAAAAACCGCTATCTTTGCTGCAAATTATTCATAAAAATATTCGATATATTATGCAAACATTTGTTTTTTTAGCCGACGGATTTGAAGAAATAGAAGCTGTCGGCATCATTGACGTTCTTCGTCGCAGCGGGATGGAGGTAACGGTTGTTTCTATCAGCAAGTACAGCAAAGTGGTGGGTGCGCATGGCATCACTGTGATGGCTGATATTATTTTTGAAATGGCAGATTTTTCGCAAGGTCAGATGCTTGTTTTGCCCGGCGGCAACCCCGGCACGCAAAATTTAGACGCACACAAGGGCTTGAAAATGCTGATTCAACAGTATGCCAACCAGGGGAAATACATTGCCGCTATCTGTGCCGCGCCGATGGTGCTGGGTAGCATGAATCTGCTGCGAGGCAAACGTGCAACGGTCTATCCGGGCTGTGAGGAGTATTTGAAGGGCGCTACAATTGTGCCGGATCCTGTTGTCGTTGATGGCAACATTATCACCGGACGCGGACCGGGCAGCGTTTTTGAATTTGCCACGACGCTGGTTACGGAGATGTGGGGCGAATATCGCACCAAAGAGTTAGCAGAGGGAATGTTGTTGCAGCTATGACTGTCTCAAAAAACAAAAAAGCGCGAAGTCTTTTAAAAACTCCGCGCTTCCATCATTATTGAAAAAGTATTCTCTTCTTTTGATTACATCATGCCGCCCATTCCGCCACCCATCGGGGGCATTGCAGGGGCAGGATTTTCTTCTTTTTTGTCGGTGATGACACATTCGGTCGTCAGGAACATACCGGCGATAGAGGCGGCATTTTCGAGCGCGATACGGGTTACTTTGGTTGGGTCGATGACTCCTGCTTTGTAAAGCGGTTCATAGACGTCGGTACGCGCATTGTAACCGTAATCATCTTTGCCTTCTTTTACTTTCTGAACGACGACAGCGCCTTCTTTTCCGGCATTGGCGACGATTTGTCGCAGGGGTTCTTCGATAGCGCGTTTGATGATTTCGATACCGGTGGTTTCGTCTTCATTTTCGCCTTTCAGACCTTCCAAAGCTTCGATGGCGCGGATATAAGCGATTCCGCCGCCCGGCACGGTGCCTTCTTCTACGGCTGCGCGGGTAGCGCTCAAAGCGTCATCTACGCGGTCTTTCTTTTCTTTCATTTCTACTTCGGAAGGAGCGCCCACATAAAGCACAGCCACGCCGCCTGCCAATTTGGCTAAACGTTCCTGCAATTTTTCGCGGTCGTAGTCGGAAGTGGTCGTTTCGATTTGTGTTTTGATTTGAGCCACGCGAGCTGCGATCTGCGCTTTTTCGCCTGCACCATTGACGATGGTTGTATTTTCTTTGCCGACGGTGATTTTTTCGGCGGTACCCAGCATATCTAAGGTGGTGTTTTCAAGTTTCATGCCTTTTTCTTCGGAAACGACTACGCCGCCTGTCAAAACGGCAATGTCTTCGAGCATTTCTTTACGACGGTCGCCAAAACCCGGCGCTTTGACGGCGCAAATTTTCAGCGAGCCACGCAAACGGTTCAATACTAATGTTCCCAGCGCTTCCGATTCGATGTCTTCGGCAATGATCAGGAGCGGGCGACCGGTTTGTACGGTTTGTTCCAAAATCGGCAGGATGTCTTTCAATACCGATATTTTCTTGTCGTAGATCAGGACATAGGGCGATTCCAATTCCGCTTCCATCTTTTCGGTATTGGTAACGAAATAGGCGGAGATATAACCGCGGTCGAATTGCATGCCTTCTACCACATCGACGTAAGTTTCGATGCCTTTGGCTTCTTCGATGGTGATCACGCCTTCTTTTTTCACTTTTTTCATTGCTTCGGCAATCAATGCGCCGATGGTTTCGTCGCCATTGGCAGAAATTTTTGCCACGTTTTCGATTTTACCGAAATCGTCGCCGATAGCTTGCGACTGTTTTTTCAACGAAGCCACCACTTTGGCGACAGCTTTGTCTATACCGCGTTTGAGATCCATCGGGTTGGCGCCTGCGGTTACATTTTTCAGTCCTACGTTGATGATGGATTGCGCCAAGACGGTAGCGGTGGTAGTGCCGTCGCCAGCCTGATCGTTGGTTTTGGAGGCAACTTCTTTCACCAATTGTGCACCCATATTTTGGAAAGAGTCGGACAATTCCACTTCTTTCGCTACTGTAACGCCATCTTTGGTGATTTGCGGCGCACCGAATTTTTTGTCAATAATCACGTTGCGACCTTTCGGACCGAGCGTTACTTTCACTGCATTTGCCAGCTCATCTACGCCTTTTTTCAGCAAGTCGCGGGCATCCAAGTCAAATTTAATTTCTTTTGCCATAATTGTTTTTTTAATTTCTTTTTGTTAGTTAATTTGCGCCAAAACGTCAGATTGTCTCATGATCAGGTATTTTTCGCCATCGAGTTCGATTTCCGTACCGGCATATTTACCATACAGCACCGTATCTCCGGCTTTCAAGACCATTGCTTCGTCTTTCGTTCCGTTTCCAACTGCGATCACTTCCCCTTTCAAGGGTTTTTCTTTTGCAGAATCGGGAATAATGATTCCGCCTACTGTTTTTTCTTCTGCGGCTGCCGGTTTGACCAGCACTCTGTCCGCTAATGGTTTGATACTACTCATAATGCAAATTTATTGTTTGTTTTTTTGTTTGAATATAAATTTCTGCGTGAGTTATTGCGAAAACTGTGCCAAATCATCGAACTGACAAAATGACAAGCGACGGCGTCAAACATGCAGTAAAAAGGACAGATCGTCTGAGGCAGAGAGTTCTTGCGGCTGTTGGTCTTTTTTGAACAGTCGCGCCGTTTTGTCGCCTTTCAGTTGCAGTTGTTGGTCTTCGAGGCGCAAGAGTGTGGCTTCGCGCAAGCCCAAGACGTAGGTTTCGGGATTGACGACAATAAATTCGCGGATACGGTCTTCGCGGGTTTCACCGCCGTGTCCTGCGGGGTGGGCGTCCAAATAATGCGGATTGATTTGGAAAGGGATCAGTCCGAGCGTCGTCATGCCTTGCGGGTCGATGATCGGCATATCGTTGGTGGTCTTCATCGTCGGGCAGGCGATATTGCTGCCGGCGCTCCATCCGATATAAGGCGTGCCGGTTTTGACCTTCTGCCGGATCACGGACAACAAGCCCTGTTCGCGCAGCAGTTGCACCAAACGCCAAGTATTGCCGCCGCCGACAACGATCATCTCTGCCTGTTCGACAGCCTGTGCCGGATGTTCGGCGTGATGAATGCTCGTGATCCGACAGCCCAATTCGGAAAACACTTTGGCAACTTTCGCCTCGTATTCGTCGTAGCCGAAAGTTACTGCCGCGTATGGGATGAAAACCGCTGCGGTCGACAGGTCTCCTGCAAAATCTTTGAGTTCCGGTTTTGCCCACGAGAGATAGCTCTCGCCCGGATTGGTGGAATTGCTTAATAATAAAAGTCGCATAAATTTTCTGTTTTTTATCGGCAAAGTTAGGCATTTTTTGTAATATATCAGACAAGTTTGCGTTATTTCATCAAGATAAAACTTATATTTTTATGTCGATTCGTTGTCTTGGACTTATACTGTCCATTTTTTTAGCGTCGAGCTGTTCCTCTCAATCGTCGAATGAGGACAGTTGCCATCTGATCCGTTTCGATCAGGTTTTGTATCAATACCTTCGGCAGCAGGTTTCGGAAGATGCTTTGTTGGAACACAAGGCTTTTTTGGATTTGTTCGGCGAGCGTGTGATTGGCATTGGACGGAGCGATTCGGCAGGATTTTTCGATCGTTTGCGGAAATATTTTTCCGATCCGTCATTGATGAATTTGTATCGCGATGAGCAGCAGATATTTGCCGACGTCGCGACGGTAGAGGATGAACTTGAGGCGGCGTTCCGGCGTTTGCGGCAGGATTTTCCGGAGTGGCAATATCCGGCGGTCTATTTGCATGTGTCGGGTTTGTATCAGAATGTAGTGGTAGGCGATTCGATTTTGTCGCTTTCGGCTGACAAATATTTGGGCGCCGATTATCCGCTCTATGCGCGATTTTTCTACGATTATCAACTCGCGGCGATGGCGCCCGAAAGACTCGCACCCGATATGTTGCTGGGGTTTTTGATGACCAATCTGCCGTTTCAGGGCAGAACGGACGTCTTGTTAGACCGGATGTTGTACGAAGGGCAGTTGCGTTACCTGCTGTCGCAGTTGTTGCCGCGTCGCAAGACACACGAATATCTTGCTTACAGTGAGAAACAGTATGCGTGGTGTCATAAATATCGGAAGCGTATCTGGAAAACGATTTTGGAAAATCACGACCTGTTTCAAACCAATCCGGTAGCGGTGCAGCAATATTTAACGGATGCGCCTTATACCGCCGCTTTACCGGTCGAATCGCCTCCTCGTGCAGGCGTTTGGGTCGGTTTTCAAATTATATCTTCCTATATGCAACGGCATCCGACGACCTCGCTTTCGGAACTGATGCGGCAAACCGATTATGCTGCTTTGCTGAAAGATTCCGGCTACAAGCCGTGATTAGTGGTTAACCACTATTTTTTTCGTGCATTTTTCCGTAATTCATAATTATTTACTACCTTTGCAGCTCCCTGACAAATTTATATAGAATATGCTGAAACATACAAAAATAGTGGCAACTATATCAGACAATCATTGTGATGTGCCGTTTATCACCGACTTATTCAATGCAGGAATGAATGTTGTCCGCATGAATTCCGCCCATTTGGGGACAGAAGGTTTCGATAAAATAGTTAGAAACGTGCGTGCCGTATCCAACCGCATCGGAATATTGATGGACACGAAAGGTCCCGAAGTGCGCACTACCGTTTCCGACGCGCCGATCCCGATCAAGACGGGCGATAAAATCAAAATTCAAGGCTTGCCCGAACAAAAAACTGTTGCAGGACATATCTGTGTCAGTTATCCGCGTTTTGCTCAAGAACTGAAAATCGGCGATATGGTTTTGATTGACGACGGCGATATCGAGCTGAAAGTAATCGAAAAACACCCCGATTATTTGATGACGGAAGCCCTGAACGACGCCGTGTTGGGCAGTCGCAAAAGCGTCAATATCCCCGGCGTGCGCATCAATCTGCCGTCGCTGACAGAAAAAGACCGACAAAATATCAGATATGCCATCGACAACGGTATTGATTTCATTGCCCACTCTTTTGTGCGCAGCAAACAGGATGTGCTTGATATTCAACGCATTTTAGACGAACATCACAGCTCCATAAAAATCATTGCCAAAATAGAAAATCAGGAAGGCGTAGATAATATCGACGAGATTTTAGATGTGTCTTACGGCATTATGGTAGCGCGGGGCGATCTGGGCATCGAAGTGCCTCAGGAAAAAATCCCCAGCCTGCAACGTATCCTGATTCGCAAATGCATCGCCGCCCGCAAACCGGTGATTGTGGCGACACAGATGCTACATTCGATGATCAACCATCCGCGTCCGACCCGCGCCGAAGTAACCGACGTCGCCAACGCCATCTACTACCGCACTGATGCCATCATGTTGAGCGGCGAAACGGCTTATGGCAAATTTCCGGTCGAAGCCGTGCGCACCATGTCCACCATCGCCCGTGAAGCCGAAAAAACCAAGCTGCTCGAAAATGATATTCGGGTACCGATGCCCAACGACGATTTGGACGTAACCTCGTTCCTCTCGAAACAGGCGGTCAAAACCAGTAACAAACTGCACGTCAAGGCAATCATCACCGACAGCTACACCGGACGGACAGTGCGCAATCTGGCTGCCTTTCGTGGCAAAGCGCCGGTGTTTGCCATTTGCTATCAGGAACAGACCACCCGCGAGCTGTCGCTTTCCTACGGCGTATGGGCGGAATATCAGCAGGGAACAGACGACTCCAAACAATATATTTTGGACGCGCTGCACAAATTGATCGGCAAACAAATGATTTCTACCGAAGATATGGTCGCCTATTTGAGCGGCAGTTTCGGCGCAGGCGGCGGCACCTCGTTTTTGGAAATCAATCGGGTAGATAAAATTCTGAATACCGCCGGAAAATTTCATCCGCCGGTCTTTAAAACAAAATAAAAAAACAACTATTCATCATTCAAATAAATCTATTATGTTCAAGAGAAATTTATTCATTGCAGTATTCCTCTGTGCGGGAATCATCAGTGCAAGTGCGCAGAAACAACTGTTTCTTAAGAAAAAGAAACAACCGGCAAAGAAAGAAACGGTAGTGGCTCCGAAACCCGCTCCGGCTCCGGCATCCGAATTTAAGCCTTACACGGAAATCATTACCAAAGAGGCGAAAACCAACACCGGCTTTCTCAAAGTACACAAAGTCAAAGACAAGTTTTATTTTGAAATGCCCGATTCTATTTTCGGACGCGACATCTTGGTGGTCAACCGAATATCGAAAGCGCCCGTCAGTTCGAGAAAGTCGCTCACCGGTTATGCCGGCGACCAGATCGGAGAAAATGTGGTGCGTTTTGAGAAGAAAGACAACAAAATTTTCCTTTATTCCATTTCGTATATCGAAGAATCCAACGACACGTCGGGCATGTATCTCTCGGTGAAAAATTCCAATATACAGCCTATCGTAGCCACTTTTCAGATATTGACGTTCAAGACCGACACGACGAAAAAAAGCAAAACGCCTGTCTTTGAAGTAACCGGATTTTTCAATTCCGACAACTCCATTACCGGTTTCGATTCGCGCGTCAAACGGCAAAGAGGCGTGGGATCGTTTTTCGGCGACCGCTCTTATATTGACACTATCAAAGCCTATCCGATGAACCTCGAAATTGCGACCGTCAAAACCTTTATGCAAACAGCGCCACAAGGAACATCGACGGCGACCAATCAAGCGATGGCAGCCAATATGCCGACCGATCCGATGACTTACGAACTGAACACTTCGATGGTGCTGTTGCCCAAAGAGCCGATGAAACCGCGACTGTTCGATCCCCGCGTTGGCTATTTTGCAGTGAGTTATACCGATTTTGATTCCAATCCGCAAGGCATTGAACACAAGGCGAAAATCACCCGCTGGCGTTTGGAACCTAAACCCGAAGACCGCGAAAAATATTTTGCCGGAGAATTGGTCGAACCGCAACAACCGATCATTATTTATATCGACCCCACCACCCCAAAAAAATGGGCGCCTTACTTGAAAATGGGCGTCAACGACTGGCAAAAAGCCTTTGAAAAAGCAGGTTTCAAAAATGCGATCATCGCGATGGATGCGCCCAACGATTCGACTTGGAGTTTAGAAGATGCGCGTCATTCGGCAATCGTCTATAAACCGTCAGATATTGCCAATGCCAGCGGACCTCACGTCCATGATCCCCGTAGCGGCGAAATCATCGAAACACATATCAACTGGTACCACAATGTAATGCAATTATTGCATAACTGGTATGCCGTACAAGCCTCTCCATTAGATACCGGAGCGCAAAAACTTCTCTACGACGACGAACTGATGGGGCAACTGATTCGCTTTGTCTCGTCGCACGAAGTAGGACATACGCTGGGACTGCGGCATAATTTCGGCTCGTCGGCAACTGTTCCCGTCGAAAAATTGCGCGATAAAGCTTGGGTAGAAGCCAACGGACATACCCCGTCGATTATGGACTACGCAAGATTCAACTATGTCGCTCAACCCGAAGATCATATCGCCCGAGAAGGCATTTTCCCGCGTATCGGTATCTACGACGAATGGGCAATCGAATGGGGCTACCGTCTGTATGACCAATTTGAAACCGCTGACGACGAAACGCCTTTCCTGAATCAGCAGATCATTGACAAACTCAATTCGGACAAACGTTATACTTTCGGCACGGAAACAGATCCCGACGACCCGCGTAATCAGAACGAAGATCTCGGCGACAATGCCGTACAAGCCGGTCTTTACGGTATCAAAAACCTGCAACGCATCGTTCCCAACATCATCGCATGGACATACAAAGCCAACGAAGGCTACGACAAAGCCGCCGAATTATATACCGAAGTCGCCGGACAATTCGGACGTTATGCCGGACACGTCGCCAAAAATGTGGCAGGCATTTATCGCACGCCCATCTCGGTCGAACAAAACGCCAATGCCGTCGAATATGTGCCGAAAAACATCCAAAAAGAAGCTGTTCAATTCTTAAACAAACAAGTATTTAAAACCCCGGAATGGCTGATAGACAAGATCTTAATAGAAAAGGCAGGCGTCAATCCGGTGAATACGATCAGCCAGATCGACGGACGTGTGATCAACAGCTTGATCAGCCGTCGCACTTTGGACAAAATGTTACTCAACGAAGCCTATAACGGCACCAAAGCCTATACCACCACCGAATTTTTCACCGATTTGAAAGCGGGCGTTTGGGCGGAACTGACCAATGGGCAGCCGATTGATATCTACCGTCGTAATCTGCAAAAACAGTATGTCAGCGCCCTGATTGCCCTTGTCAAACCGGCAGCCGTGAGCCTTCAAACGGCATCGTCTTCGTCGCTGTCGGACGCTTCAGCCATCGCACGCACGCAATTGTTAGACTTGCAACGCGCGCTGAAAATCGCCGCCAATTCGGCAACAGGCGTCAAACGCAGCCATTTGGTCGATTTGGATGCAAAAATCAAAGAAGCGCTCGAAGCAAAATAACAGTTTCAAATGATTCAAACAGAGATCATTACGATTGGAGACGAACTGCTGATAGGGCAGGTGATCGATACCAATTCGGCGTGGATGGCGGGCGAATTGAACCGAGCCGGTTTCGACGTGCGCTATAAAACGACGGTCGGCGACAACGAAACGGACATCATCGACGCTGTTTCGCGAGCTTTGTTGCGAGCAAATATTGTGCTGGTAACAGGCGGCATCGGACCCACCAAAGACGATATTACCAAAAAAACGCTGTGCCGATTCTTCGATACGTCATTGGTGTTCGACGAATCGGTCTTGGCAAATATTCAGGATATTTTTCGCGGAATGAACAAAAATCTGAACGAGCTGACCATCCAACAAGCCTACGTGCCGGAAACTTGCACGGTGATTCAAAACCGGATGGGGACAGCGCCGATCACATGGTTTGAGCGCGACGGCAAGATTTTGGTTTCTATGCCCGGCGTTCCTTACGAAATGCAATGGGTGATGAGTTACGAGATTTTGCCGCGTTTGCAGCAGCGTTTCCCTGCCGTCGGCGCCATTCTGCATCAGAGTTTTTGGGTGAAAAATTATACCGAATCGCGCTTGGCTCTCTTGTTAGAAGACTTTGAAAATCGACTGCCTGCATTTATCAAGTTGGCGTATCTGCCGACTTCGGGTTTGATTCGCTTGCGATTGACCGGAAAACATACGGACAGCGACGCCCTCCGGTTAGCGATAGACGATCAATCTGCCCGTCTGACAGCGCTCTTACAAGGCAATATTGTTGCCGAAACAGACGCCACTCTCGAACAAACTTTGGATGTGGTGTTCAAAAGTCGCGGGTTGACTTTTTGCGTGGCGGAAAGTTGTACGGGAGGCAAATTGGCGTCGCTGTTCACGGCGATTGCGGGTTGCTCGCAGTACTTTCGGGGCGGTGTTGTGTCGTATTCCAATGAGGCAAAAACGGAAATCTTACAAGTGAATCCGGCGGATATTACCTATTATGGCGCTGTCAGTCAGAAGGTTGCCGAGCAGATGGCGCTTGGCGCCCAAGAGCTGTTTCATGCCGATTGTGCGATTGCCGTTACGGGGATTGCCGGACCCGACGGCGGAACGCCCGACAAACCTGTCGGCACGGTCTGGATAGCCGTCGCTTATGGCGACCACGTCCGCTCGCGGCGGTTTCAATTTTCAAAAAACAGAGAAAATAATATTTTGCGTTCCTGCAACAACGCGATGGCAATGCTTCTCGAACTGCTGGGCTGATCAGATAAAATTTACCTCCGTCTTCAATTCGACGCCAAAAGTGTCTTTGACCGACTGTCTGATTTTTTCCGACAGCTCGGCGATTTCCTGACCGGTCGCGTGATTGCGATTGACCAAAACCAAAGGTTGCCGCTCGCTGACCGCTGCCCCGCCCCACGATTTGCCTTTCCATCCGCATTGCTCTATCAGCCAAGCCGCAGGTACTTTGATGACCGCGTCATTGACCGGATAATGTGGAATGTCGGGAAAATGTTTTTTCAAACTTTCATAATGCGCTATGCAGAGATAAGGATTCATAAAAAAGCTTCCTGCATTGCCTTCTACATCAGGATCGGGCAATTTGGAACGACGAATGGCAATGATCGTTGCGCGGACATTTTTCAGGTTGATTTCTTTGCTATCCAAAGCCGCCGCCACATTGCCGTAATCCAAACGATAGGTCGGGCGCTTGTCTAAACGATAGACTACATGCGTGATGTAATATAATCCGCGATGGTCGTCTTCTTTGAAAATACTGTGTCGATAAGCGTAGCGACATTCGTCCGTCGAAAAGATGCGTTTCTCGCCGGTTTTCAACGAGTAAGCATGGACTTCTTCGATACGTTCTGCCGCTTCAACGCCGTAAGCGCCGATATTTTGCACTGCGCTTGAACCGACTTCTCCCGGAATCAGCGACAGATTTTCCAATCCGCCCCAGCCCTGCTCGACGCAGTATGCCACGAAACCGTCCCAATCTTCCGCCGCGCCGACTTTCAGCCAAAGGTGTTGCTTGTCTTCCCGCATTGTTTCGACGCCTTTGATGCCCGAATGTACGATGATACCGCCAAAATCGTTCAGAAACAGCAGGTTGCTTCCCTGACCGATGTGCCAAAAAGTCTGCGAGAAAAAATATTCGTCCTGCAACAATTTTTGCAAATCGGATTCCGATTCGTATTCCACAAACCAGCGTGTTTTGACGTCCAAGCGAAAAGTGTTGTGTCGCAAGAGCGAATAATTTTCGTAGATTTTCATTATTTGAGTCCTCCAAATTCCATGAGATAGGCTTTGATGAAGCCGTCCAAATCGCCATCCATCACGGCATTCACATTGGAGGTCTGATAATCGGTGCGGTGGTCTTTCACGCGGCGGTCGTCGAAGACATACGAGCGGATTTGCGACCCCCATTCGATCTTTTTCTTGCCCGCTTCAATAGCGACAGATGCGCGACGGCGGCGTTCAAGTTCGATTTCGTAGAGTTGCGATTTCAGCAGGCGCATGGCATTGTCTTTGTTGCCGAATTGAGAACGCGATTCCGTATTTTCGATGACGATTTCGCGCACTTCGCCCGTGTCGGGGTCTTTGTAGTTGTAGTGCAACCGCACGCCGGTTTCGACCTTGTTGACGTTCTGTCCGCCTGCACCGCTCGACCGGAACGTATCCCACGAAACATCTTTCGGATTGACTTCAATTTCAATTGTGTCGTCGATCAAAGGCGTTACCGCCACCGATGAGAACGAGGTCATCCGTTTGCCCTGCGCATTGTAGGGCGATACACGCACAAGACGATGCACGCCGTTTTCGCTTTTCAGATAGCCGAAAGCATAATCGCCTTCCACCTGCATCGTTACGGTTTTAATGCCCGCATCGTCGCCATCGAGCCAATTGCTGATCGTAACTTTGTAGTTTTTCGATTCGCACCAGCGGTCGTACATACGATAGAGCATTTCTGCCCAGTCCTGCGCCTCTGTTCCGCCTGCACCGGCATTGATTTTCAATACGGCGCCCAAGTGGTCTTCTTCGGAGCGCAACATATTTTTCATTTCAAGGTTTTCAAGCAGGATAATGGCGTGATTATAAGCGTCATCCACTTCCTGTTCGGTGGTGATGCCTTCTTTTTGAAAGTCGAAAGCCAACTGTAATTCTTCGGCAGCCGCTTTGACTTCGTTGTAGGCAGTCAGCCACGCTTTGATTTCACCCACTTTGCGCATCTGCTGTTCTGCCTGTTTGGGGTCGTCCCAGAAATCGGGCGCCTGTGTTCGGAGTTCTTCTTCTTCTAATGTTACTGTCTTGACATCGACGTCAAAGATACCCCCTCAACGCAAGCTCGCGTTCCAAAACATTCTGTAATTGTTCTGTAGTAATCATGATTAATAATTTTATTTGAAAGTGCAAAGGTACGAAAAAATAGTGATTAGTGTGGATAACTCTCGTTCCGACATATTAAAATTTAGCGTTTTTGTCATTATCTTTCTTTTGAAATCAACCAACTTCAAGATACCGAAGATCGAGCCGAATGTTTCGTATGCGGAAAAAATATAAACAGAAGTTTGCTGCTTCAATAAAAAATTGTACCTTTGTAATCAAAATTAAAGACAGGATGAATAAACAACCTCTTAAAATACAAGACTTAATCGCTCTCGCCAAGCAATTTTGCGAGCAAGAATCGCAAACGCCTAATGGCGAACTTTTTG
>JAISUM010000034.1 GCA_031272095.1 Candidatus Symbiothrix sp.
GAGGCAAATACGCAGGTCAAAGAAGACGTCAATCGGCAAGCCATCGAACGCGGTCCGATTGTCTATTGCTGGGAAAAACCGCTGAACGACAATTCGGCATTTCCCGCCTTCCTGACCAAAAATCAGACCGTCCAATACAACGGAAAAACCCTGATTCCCTACTATTCGTGGGCAAATCGCGGCGCAGCAGAAATGAAGGTTTGGTTGGAAAAATAACACAAATCTACTAATCACTAATCACTAATCACTAATCACTGATCATTTCTTTGATAAACGTTGCCAATGTCATTCGATGGACGCCCAAAATGCGTGCGATTGCCGACTGTGAGATGCGTTTGTCGAGCAGCGTTCGGATTTGTGATTCTTTGCCGGTCAGTTTGCGAATTTTCGATTTGCTGCCCTTTGGACGCCCCAGCACGACGCCTTCCGCACGTTTTCGCGCCAGAGCTTCTTTGGTGCGTTGTGAAATCAGGTTGCGTTCGATCTCTGCCGACAATCCGAATGCGAAAGCAAGGACTTTACTGTTGATGTCGCTGCCCAGTCGGTAGTTGTCTTTGATGGTCCAAACCTGAATGTCGCGATTCATGCACTCGTTGAGAATTGCCATGATCATCAGCAGATTTCTGCCGAGCCGCGACAGTTCGGAACAAATCAGGATGTCGTTGCGCTCCATCTTTTTCAGGAGTTTGCCGAGTTTTCGCTCCTGAATGGTTTTTGCCCCCGAAATCGTTTCGTCGATCCATTGGTCAACGATCATCACATTGCGCTCACAAAACTGATTGATTTCAAAGCGCTGATTTTCGACAGTTTGTCTGTCGGTGCTTACTCTAATGTACCCGTAAATCATAATTTAATTGATAAAGTTAATATAAATGTATATATATCACGGGGTTTAAAAAAACGAATGATGCCAAAATCACTTTGACACCATTCCACTTCCATTGATAACAATTATAAATAATGTAAATAGTTCTATCGTAAGAACAGTTTTTCTTTTGAGTTTTGTCTATGAAAATATAGCATTCTATGAAAAACAGTGCAAAGGTACATATTTTTTTTCAATCTGCAATAGATGCAATAGTTAATCTTTGTTATTATAAAATCTTTTATTATAAAACAATAATTTTTCAGGAAAATATACGGGGTAATGAGAAATTTATATACCTTTGCGTATTCAAATCACGAACATGACGAGCAATTTTATTATCAACTGGAAGTTTGTAGGCAGGTTTATCGGTTCTATTTTGTGGATCGAATCGTTGTTGCTTTTCGGGATGGCGGTTTTTGCGTATTTAAAAGACGGCGTCGACATGTGGGCGTTTGTCTGGTCGGGCGGGATTGCTTTTGCGGTTGGCAGCCTTCTGATTTTGTTGGTGGGACTACGGAGCAAGATACTGCTTATCGGCAAGAAAGAGAGCTATTTAACAGTGGCGCTGACATGGATTGTTTTTGCGATTTTCGGGGCGTTTCCGTTTCTGATCAGCGGGGCGACGTCGAATTTTGCGGATGCGTTTTTTGAGGCGACGTCGGGGATTACAACGACCGGCGCCAGTGTGCTGTCCTCGTTGGACGCGATGCCTCATGCTTTGTTGTTGTGGCGGAGCATCCTGCAATGGCTGGGTGGTTTGGGCATCATTGTTTTTTCCATTGTGTTGTTGCCTTTGATGGGCAGTGCGGCGCAATTATTCGACGCCGAGACGACCGGTTTGACGCACGACAAGTTTCGTCCGCGTGTTACGCAGATGGCGACGCGCATATTGGCTATGTACATCATTTTCACGATGATAGTCATTGCTTTGCTGGGATTTGTCAGTCCGATGGCGTGGTTTGACGCGGTTTGTCATGGTTTTTCGACCATTTCTACCGGAGGTTTTTCGACCAAGACGGAGAGCATTGCCTATTGGAATTCTATGACGGTAGAGGCGATTGTGGCGCTCTTTATGATTATCGGTGCGATCAATTTTCCGCTGATGTATATGTTGTTTGCCAAAGGCGAGGTCAAAAGGTTTTGGAAAGACGAGGAGCTGCGATGGTTTCTGGCTATCATACTGATTTCTACGGCATTGATAGCTTTCGGATTGTATTACGAACACAGCTGCGACGCTATTTCGGCAGTTCGACGGGCATTGTTTCAGGTGGTTGCCGTGATTTCGACGACCGGTTTTTGCACTGCTGATTTTTCGATATGGGGGTCGCACTATTTGATACTTTTTCTGTTGTTGATGGTTGTTTGCGGATGTGCAGGTTCGACCAGCGGCGGTTTGAAAGTTGTTCGTGCGGTGGTGCTTACCAAAAACACTTTTCAGGAATTGCAGCGTTTGGTGCATCCGCGAGCCATTATTCCGGTGCGTCTGAATGGGAACGCCGTCTCGTTTGTAGTGGTGCAACGGCTGTTAGCTTTCGCGTTTTTGTATATTGCTATTATTTATATCAGTTGGGGTATTTTGACCATTGTCGGCATTCCGTTTGAAGATGCTTTGGGCGCGGCGGTTACGGCGATAGGCAATATCGGACCCGGCTTCGGAGCCTTAGGTCCGAAGGGGTCGTTTATTGACATACCGACCTTTGCCAAGTATTATTTGGCATTTTTGATGGTGGTCGGTCGCTTAGAGGTTTTTACGGTCTTGATGCTGTTTACGCCGGGTTTTTGGAAACGATAATCATTGCAGACGGAAGGGCGTTGTTTTGACGTAAGCCTTATAATCTTTGATCATACCGGGTTTGTTGCTTTCCATACGCGGAAGGTATTGAAATCCCGAAACGGTTTTTTCTTCTCCCAGATCTATGACAATTTGATGCGGGAACGGATCTTTTTGCAGCGAATAGGCTGTATGCCAGATCGTTGATTCCTGTAAATCGAAGACGTTGTCGGCGACGTTGTTGGCGTCGTCTGCCTCTTCGCTGTCGGCATAGATGACTTTCCAGTGCTGGCGCGACAGTTTATTGCCTTTACTGTCTAAAAGTTCTATCTCGGCGATGGCTGCGTAAGGCGATTGATCGTAAGCATTGAGCGCTTCGAGGCAGAAATATCGGCAAGGTACATTTTTTCCGAATGGCACGGTTTGCCATGCGTTACCGGTTTGAAATGTTCCGCTTGTGATCGGCGTTTCGTCAGTCAGTCGTAGTGTTTCGTCGGGTTTGCGGTGTTTGTAGGCGCCGTTTCCGCGCAGAACGTTCAGGATCGGATAATTCAGTCCGCTCACCGTCGGCTCTTTGACGCCCGAAATTTCGAGAACGACAATTTCATTTTCGCCTTTTTTCAGCCAGCAGCCGGGCAGGTACAAAGCCTGTTGCGGTCCGATTTCCCAATAGCGCCCCAGATTGTGTCCATTGACATAGACCATCCCTTTTTGCCAGTTGGTCATATCAATAAAAGTATCGCCGATAGAATCGAGCGTGAAAGTGGCGTGGTAATAGGCGGGAAGCGTTTGCAGGCTTGCCGTTACCGGTTTGTAAGTGAGAACAGGCAGGTCCGCATGGTAGGAATAGACTTGCCAGTTTTTCAGATTGAGGGTGTCGTTGTCGGAGATGAGTTCTACTTTGTCGGTGATGCCTTTGATGTCGAGAACGCCTTCTCCGAAATTGCGTCTGCCCATCGCTTCGACCAAGATGTCGAGGACGGCGTTTTTGTGCAGCGCCGGCAGGGTGATTTTATTGTCGCCTTTCAAGCGGTTGAGTATGCCGACACGTTTGCCGTCGATATAGATTTGGGCGTAATCGTGGGCTTCGGTAACTTTCAAAATCTGCTGTTTTTTCGATTTTTTCAGGGTGGTGCGATACAAAATACTTCCCCATCCCTGATCGAAATATTCCATTGGGTAGATGTCTTCGCTGCTTTTTGCTTCCGGCAGGTTGTCGAAGAGCGGCGCTGCTTCGGTGAAGGCGATGCTCGGAATTTCTATCGTGGGGATCGAATCGGGAACGTCCGGCAGGTATTCGCCTTCGGACAGATAGTTTTGCAACAGCTTTCTGACTTCGTAATATTTCGGCGTCGCTTTGCCCGATTCGTTGATGGGCGCATCGTAGTCGTAAGAGGTACAATCGGGAACATAACCCGGGAAATTAGAGCCTGCCCAATGTCCGAAGCTGGTGCCGCCGTGCGTCATATAGAGGCTCATCGAGATGTTTTTGTCCAACATTTCTTTCATTCCGGCGACGAGTTCGGCGGCGCTGCGGGTTTCGTGTTGTGCACCCCAATGGTCGAACCATCCCGACCAAAATTCACTGCACATCAGGGGCGTATTGGGGCGCAATTGTTTCAGCCGACTGAATTGGGCGTCGATATTGGCGCCGGTGCCGAAATTGACTGTCCAGAGCAAGTCGTCCAGTGCGTTGTATTCAAAATTAGAATTCCAATCGCATTGAAACAGAGGCGATTGGTCGAATCCTGATGCTTTCACAATGTCGCGGATAGCGGCGATATAAGGTTTGTTTTTGCCGTAGGATCCGTATTCGTTTTCGACCTGCACCATCAGGATATTGCCGCCTTTGGCAAGTTGCAAATCGCCGAGCTGTTTGCCGACTTCTTTCATAAAAAGTTCTACCCGTTCCATAAAATACGGATCTTGGGTGCGCAGTTTGATGTCTTTCTTTTTCAGCAACCACCATGGCAGACCGCCCATTTCCCATTCGGCGCAGACATAAGGACCGGGACGGACGATGACATACATGCCGTGTTTTTGTGCCAAACGACAGAAAGCTGCCACGTCGTTGTTGCCGGTGAAATCGAATTGTCCTTCGCGTTGTTCGTGGATATTCCAAAAGACGTAGAGGCACAAGGTATTCATACCCAGCGCTTTACACATTTTAATGCGATGTTCCCAATAGGCAGCCGGAATACGCGGATAATGCACTTCGGCGGCTTTGATGACGAAAGGTTTGCCGTTGAGCAGAAAGGTTTTATCGCCGACGGCAAAAGTTTCTTTCGGTTTTTGATAGACGCGGACATAATCTATTTCGTATTTCATCGGGAAAGCCGTCGTATCGGGTTGTCCGCCGTTTTGTCCGCCGAGCGCGAGGTTGAGCAGAATGTAGTGCGGCTGTCTGAACGGGTTACTGTAATTGCCGCCGGCGCCGTTATAGGTATCGCGCAGCAGGGTTTCGTTCAACAATTCGTCGTCTAAATAAAGGCGGATCGCTTCTTCGTCCCAATCCATGCGCCAAGTGTGAAATTTATCGCCCCAGTCTTTGTCTTTTTCCGTAAAGTGGGAAAAGGGGATTTTTTGTGTATCCCAGACGGCGTTGAAAGCGCGGTCGCCGCCCCAAGCTGCATTGGCTAAAATATGCGGGACGCCATTGACGCGGTAATACTCCATAATATCTATTTCGCCGCAGGAGGGCCATGGCATCGAGTTGCCCAAGGTCCAGATAGCAGGCCACGAGCCGGATGCTAATGGGATTTTTGCGCGGACTTCAAATCTGCCGTAGAGAAATTCTTTTTTACCATTGGTTTTGATGCTGGCTGCAGTGTAATCTGCGTGGGAACGGTTTTGCTTCCAGTCGCGGCTGTCGGCGTTGTATCGCGGATTGACGATGGTTTCTTTTCTGCCTTCGATGGTCAGGATACCATTGTGGCAGTTGGCATTGTCGGCTTGATACCATTGTAATTCTTCATTGCGGACAAATCCGTTTTCGTAAGACCAAAATTCGGGATTGGGTTTGCCCTCGTTGTCAAATTCGTCGTTCCACACCAGCTCGTAATCAAAAAAACTCAAATCCCATTCTTTGTGCCAGCGCAAGACGGGCAGTCCTTTTTCAAATTCGATGGGCAACCAGATATAGCGGGCGTTGCTGGGGCGGCGCGGTGTCCAACGGTCAGCCATAAAAATGAAAGCATCTTTTTTACCGACAACCGGCAAAATATAGGTGCTTTGCGATTCAAAAGTCAGATCTGCTTTTTCGCCGATACAAGGATTGGGATGTTGTGTCCAAACGCCAAACAGCGAATCGGCGGAGAACAGGCGGGCGGCATTGGGATCCCAGCCCGTACAGCCGGAGGTGATCATAAAATATTTGCCGTCTTTTTTGAAGATGGCGGGCGCTTCGTTGTGTCCTCCCGGTGCGACGCGCGTATATTTGCCGGTATAGCTCAAATAGTCGTCGGTCAGTTCGGCTATTTGCAAAGTCAGATTTTCTTCCGAAGAATAGATGTGATAGGCTTTGCCGTCGTCATCGACATAGAGTGTCATATCGCGGGACATTTGTCCGCTTGCCAAATCGCGGCGCACAAAGAGACCATTATCGACCGCTTTGCGCCATTCGGGGGTCCACCAGTCTTTGAAATCGGCGGTCGTGGCTTTGTCTTTCCGCTGCTTGACGGTCATATTTACCGGAAATATGTTGGCATTGGGGCGCAACGATTTCAGGTAGGTGTAGGGTCCGGCGACGTGGTCGCTGACGGCGATGGCGACACGCGCCGCATTGTAACCCTGTCCTTTCAGTTCGAGATGAAAATACATCACAAACTTGCGGGTTTTAGCATTGTAAATTACTTTCGGACGCTCGATGACACAGCCTTCCGTGATTTCGTGTTTAGGATTGTCTTTGACTACCGGCAGGGCGATGCCCTCGTTTTTCCAGTTGTACAGATCGTCTGACGAGTAGCAGGTTACGCCGACCAAAGCTGCGCTTGTCCGGTCGCTTTTGTGTTCGCCAAACCAATAATATTTTCCTTTGTGATAAAGGATTCCCCCGCCGTGCGCATTGATATGTACGCCTGTGTTGTCTTGCCAGATTTCGCCGGGTGTGAATGATGAGTAATTGTTGGCGGTGTTGCTCATTGCTGCACCGAACAATACGATCAGAGTAATGATGATTTGTTTTGTCATTTTGTTTTATGTTTAAAATTTATTTGATGAATAATATTTTTCGTGTGATGGGGAGTTCATTATTGCGGACAGTCCGCACGATATAAACGCCCGATTGTTTGAGTTGGTTTGTCCATGAGTGTTCAAGAGTTTGCTTGCCGGTATAAATTAATTTTCCCATCGTATTGGAGATTTGGATTTTGTCGTAGCCGGCGCTTGGCATATTCAGTGCGTTTCCTGTTTCCGATTGTAAGGTTTGTATTTCGGTTTGTGTCAGGGCAATATCGAATAAATAAAAGTCGTCCATGGTACCGCAAAAATCCACATCGGTACTGCTTTGCCATTGTGTTCGTCCGATATAATTGCGGGTGGTAGCGGCTATTTCGCTGAGTTGGTAAGGTTCGTTGGTAATGGTGTTGGCGGATTTAACGGGTTCGCCGTTGATGTAAATGGTGGTCAGATGCGTGGCGGCGTCGAAGGTAAAAGCAAGTTTGGTGGTTTGTCCGGAGACTAATGTTTGAGAAGGAGAGATCAAAATGGTGGTGGCGCCATTGTATTTGAATCCGGCGGCAAGTCCGTTGGCGCGTCCGAAGACGCTGTTGCCGGTTCCTGATCCGAAGTCATAGATACGGGGCAGATTGTCAAGTCGGTCGGGTGTTATTTTGACCAAGACCGAATAGCTGCGGATTTTATCTACGATGCCGTCGGGGGCGAGCAGGTAGCCGTTGGCGGAGAAACCGGCATTGGTATTGGCTTTCAGATTCAGTTCGCCGTCGATTTGGGCGCTACCGAAGACGCGGGCGTCGTTGCCATTACCGCTGGCGTCGGCAACATAGCGTTGCCCGGCGTCAGTGTATTCGGTAGTGAAGGGATAATAGAGGACGGTATTTTTCGCAATGGTTCGCGGATGGACGGTTACCGGGATGGTGATGATTTCACCGTTGACGGTCGCTGTCAGCGTTACCGGCGTGGGCGTGGTCGGCAGATTGACCAAGCCCGATGTGGCGATGATTTGTGGCTGCGACGATGTCCAAACGATGTTTTCGCCTGCCGCGCCGGTTTTTGTCAAAACGAGGTCGCTATAGACGTCCGTCGGAATTTTGTCGGTAATCTTATGCAGCGTTTCCTGTAGGGCAATTTTTCCGGTGATTTGTCTGATTTCCGCCGAATTGAGTGCACGATGATAGACGTAGATATCTTCTATTTCGCCGATAAATCCGCCGAGTATCAGGTCAGCCAAAGCAATCGTGTTGCCGACCGCGATATTTTGGTCGAGACGTCCGTCGATATACGAAATCAGGCGTCCGTCTTTACAGGTAATGGTCAGATTGAACCAGTCTAATTTGGAAGGGGTGTACCATGTGCCGGAAGTGCTGCGCGACTGTGTTTTCCAGACGTCGGAACTGCCCAAGATATTGGTACTTGAATAATTTGTTCCTGACAGCGTGATAGCGGGTTTCGTGCTTGATGCTGTCAGTGAATAGGTGATTGCGTTGCCGATTTTCAACAAAGTGCCGCTATACGCCGAGGACGATATTTTTAAAGTCATTGAGACCGAAAATTCGTTGCTTGAGGTCAGGGCAATGGTTTTTGATGTGCTGTTGGAAACAGTAAGCACGCCGCCGGTTTCGTTGGAAAAATCTTCGTGCAAGACCAAAAGGCTGTCGAGTTTGATACTTTCCGACGGCAGGGAGAAATCGGCGTGAATGGCAGTGCAATAGCCTTTCGGATAGCTTGAACTGACGATCCAGTCGTAATAATCGCCGTGCATCCAGATCAGGCGGTCGGCGATGTTTTCGGATTTGGAAATGATATACGGACGGACATTGTTTTTGATCGAATTGCGGGTGATGGTATCTGTCGTAAGCGGATTGCCGACCGTATATTTGATGATTTCATAGACGCCATTCACCGGCACCGAGCAATAAATGCTGTTCGGATGGCTGTCGTCGATAGCCATACCGCCGCTGTAACAGAGTTCCAAGCCTGAACTTTGATGAAAATGTCCGCCGCCGTTGGCAAGGAAAGTTGTTGTCCAAGCGCTGCCGTTCCATTTGACATGGTAATAGTCGTGAGAGGTTTTGGCGCTGTTGATTCTGACCATCGCGATGACCGGATTGCCGGCTGCATCGCGCGAAACTTGCCACACCCAATTGCGGTAACTGTCCTGATTGACCACCGCATCGGGATAGGTAGTGGCGTAAGTGGTTTTATTGACGTTGTGAGCGCCGGCATTGATAGTTGAAAGTGTCGTTCCTTTGACGTCGGACAGCGTGATTTGCGTGGCGTCCGTGCCGGTAATGTTGATATAATTGAAATATACCCAGTTGGGATTTTCGTTGTCGGGATGCCCTGTGGTATAGGTCAGATAGATTTTATCGACGCCGTTGGACATATATTTGGCGTAGGGACGCGCTCCGGTCGATTGCACGATTTGTTTCGGACCCCAGTCAAAGGCGATGTTGTCGTTGTCGAGTTCCGAAATTTTCAAGCGTCCGATGGTGGGATGCCAGTTGATGCCTCGCCAGCAGAGGTAAAGATGTTCGGGGTCATTGGACAGAATAAAAGGCGACGGATAGGTCGTGTTGTTGGAGGTTACCAATTTGATTTCTTTGCCGAGCGTCGTAATATCGCCTGCTGTCTGCGAGATGCGATAATAGAAACAGGCTTCGTCGGTATGCCGCGAATAAAACACCATCACCCGCTCGTCGGGAAGGACAATAAAAGTCGGATTGTCGTGGTCGTCCGGCTGAAAACAGGAGCGAATCAAAACTTCGCAACTTGTTCCGGTCAGATAATTGATTTGCGTCGCTTTGATATTGCCGTGCACATCAATATAGCCGATATAGCTGCTGTTGATAGTTCCTGCCGCATTTTCGTAATGCAGCGCACGAGGATCGGCAAACCAGCACCAGGCGCCTTCGTCGGAGATGAGCTTACCTTCGTAGGTTTGCGCCGAAGAATAAAAATTGAAAGACCATAAGGTCATGAATACGAAAAACAGTTTTTTTTGCATTTTTTTATTATTGAATTGGTTTATAATTAGAATGTTATCGTTTGTTGAGAAATTTTCAGGCGGTCGCCGCTGTCATCGACTTCAAACAGTTGCGGGATGCGGATATATTGTCCGTTTTCTCCGACCCGATGACTGTGTATTGCCATCAGCAGTTTGCCGTCGAAAGTGCGGAACAGCATACCGTGTCCGTGATTGGGCGGAGTAATCGGCTCCGTTTCGTGTATCCATTTGCCATCCAATTTGCCATTGTCGGAATAGGCGACGCCCTGCGTATAAACGTCGTATATCCAGCTTGTCCAGAGGATTCCCAGTCGTCCGGTTTGTGTTCTGAAAACGAAAGGTCCGTCGGTTACTTTGTTCGGGATATCGCTACCGTCTGCGTCTATTTCGTGGCTCCATGGCGAATCGAAGGCGCGGAACAGTATTTTCGGCTCGCCGATCGACTGACTGAGATCGTCGCTCAATCGGATGCTTTCAACCGTGCCGTTCCAGTTTTGCAGCCATTCGTGGCAATAGAGCATATAGGGCTGTCCGTCTTCGACCCAAAGCGTGGCGTCGAGCGTGGGCATATTGGCAGGCAGGTAATCGTTTTGGCTGACGGGGCGATAAGGTCCGGCAGCGCTGTCGCTCACCAAAACATGGCAGGCGCGACGCTCAATGACATTGCCGCGCACGGTATCAATTTTCAGATCGCGATTGGTGAAGGTCGCAAAATAATAATATTTTTCCTTGTATTTGTGGATTTCGGCAGCCCAAATCATCGGGAATTTGCCCATCCACGACAGGGTATCGTGCGCCGTAACGCGATAGGGACCTGACCACAGACGCAGGTCGGGACTTTTCCAGACCATGCCGCCGGTGCCGGTCATAAAATACTGTTGCGTGGCAGTATCGGCAAAAATAAAGGGGTCGCTCAAGCGAATTTCGTTCAACGGCACATTTTCGCGCACAAACGAGCGTGGCTGTCCGAAGACGGTTGGGGCGGCGAGGAGGAGGAAAATAAAATAGAGGTGTTTCATAATTTGTAATATAATAAATAGTCCATTAATACTTGCTCTTTACTATCGTATAACAGGCATTTTAACTGTCCCGCATCTTCAAAATAAAATTTCAATTGATGTTTGTCATACGAACAGGATGTAACTTTCCTTACTGCCGCATGAAACAATTGGGCGTCTTCGCTTGCCTCATATATTTCCGTCGGAATATATATGATGCCTCTTGGTGTCTGATTTAAATTTACTTGGACTTGATTAGCAGTCGCCATTCTTGTTGCAAAAGTATCGGACAAAAATGTCAAAGCATAGCAGCGTTCGCAATCCTCCGATTGAATGGGCTGCAATGTATTGTCGTCCAAATTCAACAGACCTGCCAACTTCCATTGTGTTCCCTGCAAATGAAACACTTCTTCCAGCTTTGGGTCGGGTTCGATGGCTTTTTCGCAGCAGTAGAGCGACAGTGCCATCAGGGCTATATAAAATAACTTTGTGCGTTTCATGGTGTTTATTCTGTTAAAATCATTTGTTTAATATCTACT
>JAISUM010000056.1 GCA_031272095.1 Candidatus Symbiothrix sp.
CGAACTGCTGCAAGACCTTATAAAATTTACGATTGCCGTTGCCAACGGACAAAAACTTCATCACGAACTTGCGGGATTTAAGGAAATTGCGATATTCAAGAGCGGCGTTACGCTGTGAAAATATCACGGTTCAGACAAAAAAATTTTCACTATGCATCGTTCATGTTTCATAATTATTTATTACCTTTGTGCCCATGCATAAATTAAATTTCTATATTGCTTATCTGCTTACGCGACAGGAATGTGTGATACTTCCTGATTTTGGGGCATTTGTGGTGTCGGAAACCGAATCCTTCCCATTTCGTTTTTTGGGATTCAATTCGGAAATTCGGCACAACGACGGTCTGCTGGCTAATACCGTCGCCAAAGGTGAAGGCATTTCGTATCAGGAAGCCTGCAATGTCATCAAACAATATGTGGAAAAATTGAATCGCCGTTTGACGACGCAAGCATCGGTAACGCTGCCTTGGATCGGTTCGTTTTCCCTGTCGACTGACGGCAAATGTTTTTTCACTTCGGCAACAAAATTAAGCTGTCATGCCGCATATTACGGTTTGGAAAAAATTTCGGATGCAAGTCAAAACACTGATTCTCAAAAGATTAAAACTATCCCGATGCACCGTCAATGGTTGCGGTGGACAGGAGCGGTGGCGGCATCTATTTTAGCGCTGCTGATGATTTCGACACCTCTGAACAAGACCGCCACTTTCAATATTCAGGAAGCAAATTTTATTCCGAAGATGAATGTACAACCGATTGATCCTGCGCCTGTTACCGACACGCTGACCATCGCGGAGCCGACAGCAACAGAAAGCATCGAACCGATTGCAGAACCGACGGAACTTATTAGCGAACAACCGACATCGCAACGGCAATACTATATCATCATTGCCAGCCTGCCCACGATGGAAGCCGCCAACAGACAATGCGAAATTTTTCACGAACAATCGGACTGGGACGATTTGTCGATCATCAGCAAAGACAATCGCCATCGAATTTATGTGGCAAAATTCGCCGACAAAACGCTTGCCGAAAGCTATCTGACACAGTTTCGCGCCGATCATCCGCAATTCCAACGGGCTTGGCTGTTAGCACAATAAAATAAGTCTGCAATTTTCTCGTTAATAAGAATATGAACAAAAAAATCAACATACTTATATTTCTTATTTTGGCGGCAAACACGCTGTTTGCCCAAAAGCAAAAGATTTGGAATCAGCCTTATGGCGACCAAAAATTATTGCATTTCGGGATCTCTATCGGGATGAATTTTCAGGATGTGATATTGAAAAATTCCGGCAAAGTCAGCGATACCGGAGAAACTTGGTACGCCACGTTGCCGGAATATTCGCCGGGCTTGAGCGTTGGTCTGCTGGGCGATTTATACCTCAATCCGTATATGAATCTGCGTTTTACGCCAATGCTGCACTTTGGCGACAAACAATTCGAGTTTGTTACGGAAAGCGGCGAACATTTCAAAACCACCATCCGCTCTAACTATATGTCGTTGCCGTTAGACTTGAAAATTCGCGCTATGCGACTGAACAATTACCGTCCCTACGTCATCACCGGCATTTATTCCGCCGTTGAATTGGGACGCAAAAAAGATGAAGCCGTTCTGTTCAAACCCCTTGACTATGGGCTAACGATAGGTTTGGGCTGCGATTTCTACCTGCCGATCATCAAAGTAGTACCTGAATTGCGTTTCTCGTTTGGTCTGGCAGACGTCGTAGAACACAAACGCACCGATCTGACCGACAACCGCCTGCAGAAATATTCCGACGCCATCTCTCGCGGTCTCACCCGTATGATTTCTCTCACGTTTAATTTCGAATAAAACATATCATCATGAAAAGTTTATTGATTTATCTATTGGGACTTCCCTCCGGTGTGGAATGGATTATTATCCTCGTTGTGGTGCTGTTGCTGTTTGGCGGCAAAAAAATTCCCGAACTGATGAAAGGAATCGGCAAAGGTGTTCGCGGATTCAAAGACGGAATGAAGGAAATCGAAAAAGACATTGAAGAAGAAGTCGACAATAAGCCTGAAAAATAATTTGATTTTCTGAAAATGAGCGCACAAGAGATGTCTTTCTGGGATCATTTAGAAGAACTTCGACGGAGCTTGTTTCGGATATTGATTGCAATGGTAATTTTTGCCGTTGCAGGTTTTATTTTTATGCCCTATATTTTCGATCATGTGATTATGGCGCCCTCCAAAGGCGATTTTGCGCTCTATCAATGGCTGTGCGGTTTGAGCCGTCATTGTTCTTTCCTGCCCGATTTTTGCGCCGATACTTTTTCCGTCAAAATGATTAACATCGACCTGACGGCACAATTTTTTCGCTACATCAGCACCTCTTTTTATATAGCGCTCATTCTTACCTGCCCTTATATTTTGTACGAAACGTGGCGATTTGTCAGTCCTGCGCTCAACGAAACAGACAAAAAGAAAGCCCGTCGGGTGTTTGTTTTCGGCGCGATTATGTTCTTTATCGGCTGTATAGCAGGCTATTATTTGATTTTTCCGATGACTTTGCGATTTTTATACACTTTCACTTTGAGCGAGGTCATCGAAAATCAAGTGTCGCTCAATTCCTATATGGAAAATTTTGTTTTGTTGATATTGATGATGGGATTGGTCTTTGAACTGCCGCTGATCTCGTGGTTGCTGTCGCAATTAGGGATTTTGAGAAAGTCGTTTTTTAGAAAATATCGCCGACATGCCATTGGCGTTTTGGTCATTGTGGCAGCCATCATCACTCCTACCGGCGACCCATTCACGCTCTCGTTGGTTTTCCTGCCACTGTATGGACTGTATGAAATGAGTATTTTATTTGTGAAAGCAGACGCCGCAACTTGATTTTCGTAGAAAAACCGCGTCATTCCGGCGAAAGCCGGAATCCCCTTCTGCTTTTTTACTGATAGCATCACCCGAAAGTGATACTATCAGTCAGCATTAACCACCAATCACTGATCACTAACCACTAATAATCATTTCTTAAATTTCAGCACCACAAATGATTCGGCGCCGATTTCGCTATCGAACGTCTTGCCGTTGAAATCGAAAACAGCGGGTTGCGGCACAATCGCAGTCGGATTGTCGAGCGTATTTTCCGCATCCTGACTGTCGGAATGTAAGGTGATGATTTCGCCTCCTTTGATGCTTTCCTTTTTCTTTAATCCGCTAAACATCAGCGTTATTTTTTGTGGCGTGGCTGATGTATTGGCTATTTTTACAATTATTTCGCCCGTATTTTTGTCCAAAACCGATGAGGCAAAAAGTCCGTTTTGCCCCTCCGCACCGCAAATCGGCTTGCCGTCCTGTGTCAGCGAAAGGACGTTGGTGCCTTTGTTGGTGGCGTAAAGTTGTTGTACATAATAACTTACCGATTTCATCGAGCGCAGGTTGTCGAACCAAATCATATCCGGGCGCCACTGCCAGCCCTCGATGTGCGCAAAAAGCGGCGCGTAAGTAGCCATCTGCACCACGTCGGCGTTGCGTTCAAGCCCGGTCATAAATGCTGCCTCGAGTAGCGAAGTGTAAAAATGATTCCACTTTTTGCCCCTTCCGTGGCAGGCATATTCGCCTGCAAAAACCTTCGGACCTTTGCGGTCGTAGTTGTCGTAACGCGCTCCCTGTGCCAAAAACCACGCTTCAGGTCGGTAGAAATGTTCGTCCACAAGGTCGGCTTTCAGGCGGCGCATCTCGGGCCACAGATAATCGAACTGTTTTCCTTCGGAGTCGGGACCGGACGAGCCAACGATTTTAATTTCAGGATATTTGGCGCGAATGGCGGTCAGGAACGGCTCCAAATGCGCGGGATATTCTTCGCCCCACTGCTCGTTGCCGATAGCAAGAAATTTCATTGCGAAAGGCGCAGGGTGTCCCATTTCGGCGCGTAATTTTCCCCAAACGCTTGACACATCGCCATTTGCAAACTCAATCAGGTCGAGCGCGTCCTGAATGTAGGGCTGCAACTCTGCCACAGGAACGTGGGCATCCAATCCGTTTTGGAACTGACAGGCAAGTCCCACCGAAATCACCGGAAGTGGCTCTGCGCCAATATCTTCGCAAAGTTGGAAGAACTCAAAAAAGCCCATTCCGTAGGTCTGAAAATAATCGGGGAAAAAGCGGTGTGTAAAAGTATATTGCCAGCGATTTTCGTTCAGCGGGCGATTTTCTACCGCGCCAACGGAGTTTTTCCAGTTGTAGCGGGTGTTCAGGTCGGTGCCTTCCACAATGCAGCCGCCGGGGAAACGGAAAATGCCGGGGTGAATGTCCGCCAATGCCTGCGCCAAGTCCTTTCGCAAGCCGTTTTCGCGCCCTTTCCACGTATCGACAGGGAAAAGCGAAACGTGTTCGAGGTCGGCAGGGTTGGGCGAAACCAAATAAATCCGCAACTCGGCTTTGGGCAGGGTTTGCGTGGATTTCAGACGGATTTCGTACTTTTTCCATTGCGCCGAAGAAATTTCAATGTCCTGCGAGGCAAATTGTTGCTGTTCGCTTTGGCTTTTAGAATCAATCAGTTGCACGCGAATTTTGGATGTTCCCTGCACCCCTCGCGCCCAAACGGAAAAGCGATATTCGGCATCGCGTTCAACGCCAATGCCGAAAAATCCTTCGTTCACCAGCCCTGTGTGTTTGTCGCGATGACCTGAGGGGGAGAGGCGTACATAATGCGGATTGCGCTCGAAAGGCGCATCTGCGGTCAGCAGCGCCACTTTTCCGAACACCTGCCAGCCCATAAAATGGTCGGAGGGAAACTCGAAAGAGCGATTTTTGATTTTTTCGGCGTACAGACCGCCGTCGGCTGCGTAGTTGATGTCTTCAAAAAACAGTCCGTACATTGTCGGCTGCACCGGTGCGCCGATTTTTTTCACGTCAAGCGTGAATACCGTGCTTTGTGCAAAAACGCCGCAAGTGGCTATTAACAAAGCAATTAGAATGAAATTTTTTTTCATGTGATAATATATTTATAATTATTTTTTCGATTAACGGGACAAAGATAGATATTATTTTTAAACTTTCCAAGTTTTGAAAACTCGGAAGGTTTATTTTGCATCACTTTTTGATATGTCGCTAATTGTGATTAATTTTGTCGCGATATTTTTGAATAATTGATTATGCGTCATCTTACAATCGTGATATTGATTTTCTGTTTTACTGTCCGTCCGGCGCTTGCGCAACAAGACACAACGCACTTGAAATCAGCGGAATACAGTCCGTCTGTTTGGGCGTGGATCGTACCGTCGGCATTGGTTTCTTATGGCATTCTGACACGCCTCACACCGGCTTTGCAGGATGTTGATAAGCAGATCGACCGTCCGTTTGCAAAACATTTTCATCGCCAATACGCTTTTGACGATTATATTTTATACACGCCGATTCTTGGAGTTTACGGCTTGGATCTGTGCGGCGTCAAGGCGAAACACAACTTTTTAGACAGGACGCTGGTGATCGGAAGCGCCTCCGTGATGTGTGCAGGAGTGAGTTTCTGCGGCAAGGAATGGATAGATGTACGCCGTCCCGACGGCTCGGAACAGTCGTTTCCGTCGCGACATACGGCTTTTGCTTTTATGTTGTCGCATATTTTGTTTCGAGAATACCAAGACGTGTCTCCCTGGATTGGTATTGCGGGTTACGGCATCGGCGCGACTACCGGCGTAATGCGGATGGTCAATCGACGTCATTGGTTCAGCGATGTCATCACGGGCGCAGGCGTCGGGATCCTCAGTACGGAATTGTCTTATTTATTGTTACCTGTCTGGCACAAACTGTTGAAAATAGAACCACAAACGGCGGGCATATCCTTGCTGCCGATGGTCGGCTCCGATCAAATCGGATTGGGCGGCGTCATCAGATTTTAATGTTACCATGTAGCTACCAACTTGATATTCAGCTGCCTGCCGGTGAGTTTGTCGGGGACGGCATTTTGCGTTCCACTGATGTCGGTAAACCACGAATAAGCATTGACATTCCGAATATCAAACAAATTGAAACAGTCGATTCCTACCCAAATATCTTTAAAGAAACGCAAAAAACTATGACTTCTTTCGCGATTTTCTTCGCCCCAAAGCCGATAGGTCATTCCGATATCCACACGCCGATACGCCGGAGCGCGAAACAGGGGCTTGTATTCATTGTTCGGGCTGCCAAAGGGCAATCCCTGCGCCCAAATCACCCGCAGATTGGCTTGCAGTTTTTTGTTGGTTTTCGGCATATAATCGGTGTAATACAAGGTGAAATTATACAGCTGCTCGGTGGGCATTGAAACTTTTTCTCCCTTGATATATTGTTTTGCCTGCATCAACGACAAGCCCACCCACGAGTCGCTTTCGGGTACAAACTGCCCGAAAAGCTTGGCGTCGATGCCGGTCGCATAACCGTAAGAAGTGTTTTCTCCTAAATACCAAATCCGCACATTATCAACATAATACGGCACTAAATTGTCTAATTTTTTATAATACAGTTCGGTCGTCAATTTGAAAGGACGCCGGTCTGCCATTCTGAAATTAAAATCGTTGCCCAGCACCACATGAATCGAGCGTTGCGATTTTATATCTTGATTCAGCGCAATATAATTGTTGCCGGTCGCATCGGTTTCCGTAACTCTAAATTCTTTATAAAAAGGCGATTGATAATAGACGCCGCTCGCCAATCGAAAAATCAAACTCTGATTATCGGACGGAACAAAGCCCAAAGAGGCACGCGGACTGAACAGCCATTCGCGGTTGTAAGTCCAATAACTGCCACGAAGTCCGGCGGTCAACGAGAACAGTCCCCAAGCGGAACGAAACTTGTAAGTATCTTGCAAATAAGCATATAGCCGTTTTGACTGTATATCATTGCGGGACGATAAATTATAAATTACCTGCAGTGTTTCGTCGTTGAAGGGCTGCGAATAGCCTGCCGAGTCACGCAATTCCCACTCATTGATGCGGTCACGGATTTTCTCGATTTGCATTCCTGCCGACCATTTCACCGCATGCCGACCGGATTTGATATTACCTGCTATCGCCGCATTGAACACGTTAGAAATCAGTCTGTTACGCGCATGCTGCAAAAAAGCGCCGGTAGCGATGGTCTCCGTCGAATTGTCGGTCATCACATTGCTTGCAAAATAGGCGCCGTTAATGTCATAGGTTTCCTCTTCTTGCGATTGAAAACCGGACAGCTGCAAAGTCATATCCGCCTGATCGCTCAAAGTATATTTTAACATTCCCGCACCAAACAGCGTACTGAAACGGTCGCGCTCCATGCCATCATAATAGACCGTGAAACGACGCGGATTGTCCATCGTTCCGTAAGATGTTTCGCGGTTGGTCGGCGTGAAATCGTAAATATTTTCGGAATAATTGCCCAGAAAATTCAGCGACAATTTTTCGTTAATCGTATAAGTCATAAAGGTTTGCAAATCCGTTGCCGCCGGATCATAATCGCCTTTGGTATCCAATGTTTTCAACAAAGTAGTGCCTTGTTTGTAGCGCAATCCTGTGATCTGCGAAAACTTGCCGGTAGCACTTTCCACATAAACATTGCCGCCCAGCATACTTGCCGCCATGCCGCCTGCAAAACTTTGCGGCTGTTTGTAGGTAATATCCAGCACCGACGACATTTTATCACCGTAGCAGGCGTCGAATCCACCGGACGAAAAATGCACGGCAGCCGTCATATCGGGATTAATAAAACTCAACCCTTCTTGCTGCCCGCTGCGAATCAAAAGCGGACGATAGACTTCTACGCCATTAACATACACAATATTTTCGTTGTAATTGCCGCCTCTCACCGAATATTGCGTACTCAATTCGTTGGTCGAAGCAACGCCCGTGCCGGCAGTCATAATCAAAGATTCGATACTTCCGCCGGTAGCATCAACCGAGAGGCGACCTTGTCCCTGACTGATCCGCTCCATCGTATTCAGCCTGATATGATTTGCCGAAACAACCGTCTCCTGCAATTCGTAAGACTGCGGACGCAGGCGCATATCCAGCGTGAAATCGTTTTGCGGCATATCCAGCGTGATTTCCACCCGATTATATCCCAAGCAGGAAAACACCAAAGTCAGCGAATCATTAGCGACGACCGACAAAGTATATTTTCCCTTGTCGTTGGTCTGTGCGCCAATCGCCGTCGATTTGACGTGTACCATCGCCAATTCTATCGGCAAACCTTCCGCATCACTGATCGTACCGGAAATGACCACCTGTTTGGCAAACATCAAGCTCGTAAAAAAACAGCTTAAAAGCAGACAGAAATATTTCATACACAATATAACGCAAAAGCAAGCGATTTATTTCTATACATTTATGGTAATTAAAATTTTTATGCTAACTTTGCCGAATGAAACCACAAAACACGAATGATTATGCTGTCTAAAAGCAAACTCAAACTGATCCGCTCGTTGGAAATGAAAAAATTCCGCAACGAATCGGGGCTTTTTGTCGCGGAAGGCAATAAATTGGTCGGCGAAATGCTGCCGGTGTTCGCATGCCGTCTCTTACTTGCCCGACCGGAATGGCTCGCTGCACATCCTGCCGTCGCAGCCGATGAAGTGATCGTTGCCGAAAACGGCGATATCGAAAAAGCCAGTCTGCTGAAAACGCCGCAAGATGTGCTTGCCGTCTTTGTCCAAGCCTGTCAGCAATTAGATAAAAGGCTGATAAAAAATGAGTTGAGCCTTGTATTAGACGGCATACAGGATCCGGGCAACTTGGGAACAATTGTCCGCATCGCCAATTGGTTTGGCATCCGGCAAGTGATTTGTTCGCCCGACACCGCCGATATTTACAACCCCAAAGCGATGCAAGCCACGATGGGCGGGCTGTCGAAAGTCCGCGTATTTTACGAATCTTTGCCCGAATTTTTGGCAACGTTTCCGGATATGCCGGTGTACGGCGCTTTTTTAGAGGGTGAAAATATTTATACTGAAAAACTTTCGCCGAAGGGTTTTATCGTGATGGGCAGCGAAGGAAAAGGTATCCGACAACATCTTGATCCGCTGATTACCAATCGTTTGTATATTCCGAACTATCCGCTTGGCGCCATTTCAACAGAGTCTCTGAATGTGGCAGTCGCCACCGCTATCGTCTGCTCCGAATTTCGCCGCAGACAAATCTAAATCTTCCGAATAATACACGCTGATCCGCTGCGATTCATCGGCTTTTAATAGCATTGTACCGTTGAAAAACGCCGTCGCCTCCGTTTCTTTGTCTATCGGAAACACCCGCCGCAAACGCTTATCTGCATCTAACTCAACGCCATGCATATAGCGCCGACTGCCATCCGGCAAAATCACAAAATGAGCGGCAAAACGTTTCACCATACATAATCAAAACCAAAAGTGAAGCGCTCGTTGATCTGAAAACATCCCAATTTTGAGTCGCGTGGAATGCCCTTCGTGTCATTGAATCGCCCGTAAAAATAAATAGTGGCTGAAAAATAACGATTGATAGCTATTTTTAAATTATTTTCCGACTCGGCAATCACCTTCTCAAAACTGGTGAAATACTTAAAACGCGAGGTAAAAGACAACTGCCGATTGAAACTGACCGACAAATTTGCCGTAAGTGTCGAACCCCAATCCAACAAGTATTTTTCGCCTTCATCCACCTTAATGCCATAGCGTTTCTTATCCACCAGCGAATCGGCGACAAAGGTCGATTGCGCGGAAAGCAATGACCAATCCACCGCCAAACTCCATTTGCGATATTTATCGGCTTTCGAGTTGTGATTGGTCTGATATTTCAAACCGAATAAACCCAAATTCACTTGTAGGGGCGACAGTAATGCCGCCTGATAGTTATTGGTATTTTCGGTATAATTGCGCAACAGACGGGTTTTGATTTCCAAATTCGCCGAATATGTGAATTTATCGTTAAATGCTTTCCAACCGACATCGCTGTAAGTGCGTATCTGATCGTCGGCTATCCGATAGCGGCGCAAGGTGTCGTTGGAATTGGTATAAAGGCTTAATTTCCATTCTATTAAATTATTGATTTGCAAGCTTTTACGCTTATAATTGAATGTCATTTTTTGGGTGCTGACCACATTGAAATTGTCCATGTTTTTCTTGTTGTCTTTATTGTCCCAATTTTCCGAAAGGTGATTCTGCGATACCTGCAAAACGTGAGAGCCTGCCACCTGCCAATAGCGAATTTTCGGCGCATAACGGGTTGCTTTTCCGATGCTTTCGGTAACCACATTCTCCGGCTTGACGGAAAACAATATTTGCTCCGGGCTGTCTTGCCGAATGCTTTCCATTTTCTCTGCCTGATCCGAAAAATCGGATTTGACATAATGCACCAAAGACGGATTTCTCCGCAAAAAACGGCGGTATGCTTTCTCTCGCAAACGATTGATATAGACCGTACTATCGCTATAAAAACGCGGCGGATGCGGCTTTTTGAGCGCAAAGGTATCCGACAGTAAACGTTCTTTCGGCAAAGCAATATTGGTCAATTCCTTTGAAAATTTACCGTCAAAAATCGGCGGCAAAAGATAGCGATTGACCCACAGATCTTCCTGCGCCCGACTGTTCACTGCCACGAACAGCAACACTAAAACGATGCAACTCAATTTCTTCATTGACCGACTGCCGATTTGGCTTCCGCCCAAGTAGCAAATCTGCCCGTCGGATAACCGTTTTTATCAAACACAAAAATCGTCGGCGTCCCCATCACACCGTATTTTTGAAAATTTTCTCCGCTGAAACTCTTTCCGTCAAACAGGCGGTCTTTCCAAGGCAGCGATCGCGCCGTCTGTTCAAAAATGTCCTTATCTCCGTCCGCAGAGACCGACACCACGCGATAACCTGCCTCCGTCAATTGTTTGTAATTTATCGTGAGCGAATCTAATTGCGCATGACAATTCGGACAGCCTGATTCGTAAAAAATCAGCACCGTATTCGACAAATCATCTACGCCCTTGATCGGCGGCGGCGTTTTGTCCGGACGAATTTTATACATTTCGCGAATGAGCAACAACCTGCCGCCCGACTGATTTAGGCGCTGAGAATCGCTCAAATACGGAAAAATAATGTTCTCGGCATCCGTCCATCCGTATTGTTCGCAAATCGTAATCAAATCGTTTGCCAAAGCCTCCAAGACGCTTTGTCGCTGTGTGCGTTTCAAAAGTTTGACCATCACTTCTCCGAATTTTTTCTGATCGGGATACAAATCAAACGCCATCGAAATGGCATGCCGCCACAATCCGCTGCTATACAAAGCATCAACGTCTAACTGATTGGCAAAAAAATCCTGCATATCCGCTAACTTTTCCTGCTCTTCCGAATGCGAGAAAAGCTTGGTTCCAAAGCCATTAACCATATTCAAAATGGTCATATAACGAGCGGCATAATGTGCAGAATCGGCAGCTATTGTCTCACGCATCGCCGCATAATCATTTTTCAAGCGCGTAAACGCCTTGTTGAACGCCGACGTCATTTCCGCATCATCCTGATAGAGCATTAAACCGCGATAAACCACTTCCAATTTGTTGTATATCGCCTGCTGTTGCTGCATCAACGCCTGCAAATCATCATTTTCCGCACTGCCCGTGATGGCGATATTATTGCCCGCAAAATTCATCGCAAGCGAATAATTTTCGTGGTTCATCACCAAATTCGAGCCGCCTTTTCCCATCTGAAACCGAACAATGCCGACATAATCCTTGTACTTGTCGGGCAAAGTAAAACCGAAACGTCCGGTCTGCGGCACAGTTCCTTGCTGCACGGTATCCGTATCCGACCCTCTGTAAAGTTGAATCATATAACTGTTACCTGCCAAATCGGGAAATCGGCAATCAATATTTTGAGCCGGCGCGAGGCAGGAAAGCCCCGAAAACATCGCGGCTAAAATGATGCTTTTTAGCCCGTAAAAATTGAAATTTTGTTTCATATAGAACGATTTTTTACGAAAAACACTGCAAAGATAGGCAAGTTTTCTGGTTTTGAAAAGATTTTGACGTATATTTGCAGTCTAAATTCAAAATTATTATTTTATGACAAATGAATTAATGCCTTTGGAAGAAGAAATATTGAAAGCGCTGAAAACCGTTTATGACCCTGAAATTCCCGTCAATGTCTACGATTTGGGGCTGATTTACGGCGTGGATATCAGCGACGACAAGCAAGTGAAAATTCAGATGACGCTGACTGCGCCTGCCTGTCCGGCTGCCGATTATATCGTAGAAGACGTCAAAATGAAATTGGAAGCCATCGACGGCGTCAAAAGCGTAGCGGTGGAAATTGTGTTTGAACCGGAATGGCATCACGACATGATGAGCGAAGAAGCCAAATTAGAACTGGGATTTTTATGAGAAACAAAGTCTATTTTGCATCCGATTTGCATCTCGGATCGCCCGTCTTGGAAAACAGAAAAATCACCGAACAACGTTTTGTGAGTTGGTTGGATACCATTCGCAACGACGCCAAAGCCCTTTACCTGCTGGGCGATATCTTCGATTTCTGGTTTGAATATAAAAAAGTGGTGCCTCGCGGATTTGTGCGTTTTCTGGGAAAAATAGCCGAATTGCACGACGAAGGCGTCGAAATTCACTTCTTCACCGGCAACCACGATATCTGGATGTTCAACTATTTTGAACGCGAAATCGGCGTCATCGTGCATCGCGAAGCCTTAATTACCGACATCGACGGCAAACGCTTTTATTTGGCGCACGGCGACGGAATGGGCGACGACTCACGCTCGTTTCAGCTGCTGCGGGCAATCTTCCGCAACCGACTCTGCCAAACGCTCTTTTCCTGGTTTCCGCCTACTTGGGGCGTCAGTTTAGCGCATCGCTGGGCAAACCACAACCGCCGAAAAGACCTGCAATATCCCGCCGAATATTTGGGCGAAGACCGAGAACATCTCGTCATCTATGCCAAACGCTACCTGCAAACGCATCCCGATACCGATTTCCTGATTTTCGGACATCGACATATTCTGTTAGATCTGATGCTGAACAACCGCAGCCGCATACTGATTCTGGGGGATTGGATGCAACATTTTTCATACGCCGTCTTTGATGGCAACACTTTGAGCTTGGAAAACTATCTATGAAAAGCGTTAAATCTATCTTAATTGCTGTTCTGAAAAATTGCTTGTGGGGCTTGTTTACATTGGTACTATCCATCGTCTTCGCCATCCTGCTACGGGTTTTCTGCCTCGCGTCATTCAAAATTCCGAGCTATTCTATGTTACCGACATTAGACGCCGGAGATTTTATTATGGTGAATAAATGGACGTATGGCGCACGAATTTTTAACGATTATTTCAATTTTCCCGATAGCGGGCAGGTCGAAATGCAACGACTGTGGGGATACAGCCATATCAAACGTAACGATGTGGTCGTGTTCAATTTCCCCTATTTCGACGATTGGACAAATCTGGGTATGAACATTGACGTTTTTTATGTGAAAAGATGTGTAGCTCTTGCCGGAGATACTTTTTACATCGAAAACGGCATCTATAAAGTTAAAAACTGCCCCGATACGCTGGGCTGTTACGAAAACCAGATTGCCAACCGACAACGCTTTCGCTACGACCGCAGCCGCACGCCCGATGAGTGTTTCCCTTATGATTCGACCTATCACTGGACTGTTCTGAATTTTGGTCCCTTCTATGTTCCGCGACAGGGCGATCGGCTGAACATCAATGTCGATAACATCAAACTTTATCGCAACCTGATCGCCTACGAAACAGGACAAAAGATTCATACACAGTCAGATACGGTATATCTTGGCAAGCAAATTCTGCAACAATACGTCTTCCAAAAAAACTACTATTTTATGGCAGGCGATTATGTTTTCGATTCGCGCGATTCGCGCTATTGGGGCTTGTTGCCCGAAGAACATATCGTCGGAAAAGCCGTGTGCATCTGGAAATCGACAGACATCAATACCGGAAAATATAGATGGAAACGATTCTTTAAAAAATTATAAATCTCAGTTCAGACGAATCACTTTACCACAGTGAGCTTATTCAGGCGGATGTCCGGCGTAAGGTAGCCCGATTTGAGGGGTTCTTCTTTGGCGTAGTCGGTACTGAGATATTTTTTGCTGTCGTCGGCAAAGACGGTGGTAACCACAGCATCGTCGCCCAGCATATTTTGCACTTTGACGGCGCCGATAAAATTACCGCCCGACGAAATGCCGACGCCCAAACCCAAGTGCGAGGCTAACTGTTGCGCCATCAAAATTGCGTCGCCGTCATCGACCTGCACAACGTCGTCCAACTCGTCGAGTTTGACGATCGAAGGGATAAATTCGTCGGAAATACCCTGAATTCGGTGTTTGCCGACCTTGTGTCCGGTACTTAGCGTCGGAGAGTTTGCCGGTTCCAAAGGAAAAATTTTAATATCGGGATGTATTTTTTTTAGAAATCGACCGACGCCCATCACGGTGCCGCCGGTGCCAACGCCTGCAATAAAAGCGTCGGGCATAATCCCTAATTGCACCAATTGTTTGACGATTTCGGGACCGGTTGTAGCTGCATGCGCTTCGCAATTCATACAGTTATCGAACTGACGCGGCAGGAATATTTGATCGGGATGAGCTTGCTTTTCGGCTTCCGCCATAGCAATACTGCCCAAAAATCCGCCTTCTTCAGCACTCACCAATCGAATTTTAGCGCCGAAACTGCGAATCAGGTTAATGCGTTCTGCGCTCATCCAATTGGGCATAAAGATCGTAACTTCGTGTCCCATAGCGCGTCCGATAGCCGAAAACGAAATGCCGGTGTTGCCACTCGTTGCCTCCAAGATCGACATACCTTGCCGTAACTCGTTGGTTTGATATGCTTTATCTAAAATATAATAGGCGATGCGGTCTTTGATGCTGCCCGTAAAATTCAGATATTCGGCTTTGGCATACAAGGTGCGATTTTTGCCTTTGTAGGAATAATCTATTTTGAACAAGGGCGTATTGCCGATGATAGCGCCCAATCCCAACAATCGTTTTTGATTTTCAGCAGATTCATTTTTCATTTTGTAAATAATTAGATTTCAGAATTTTATAAACATATATCATCTCGTTGTGCCCGGGACGGGATTTGAACCCACACGCCGAAAACCGGCACCACCCCCTCAAAGTGGCGTGTCTACCAATTTCACCACCCGGGCTTGAAAAGCGGATGCAAAGGTAGTAGTTTCTGTTGAATTATCAAAATTTATCGGGATTTTTTTTTGCGTATCAGGAAAATTATCGCTACTTTTGCAGCGTTTTTTTAATACATTAATTATATTATGAATATAGCGATAGTCGGTACCGGATATGTAGGGTTGGTAACAGGCACTTGTTTTGCCGAAATGGGGGTGGATGTTACGTGTGTTGATATTGATGCAAAAAAGATTGAGCATCTCAAAAATGGTTTCATTCCTATTTATGAGCCGGGCTTGGAAGATATGGTCAGGAAGAATGTGGCAGGCGGTCGTCTGCATTTCACTACGCAACTTTCCGATTGTTTAGACGACGTGCAGGTGGTATTCAGTGCGGTCGGCACGCCTCCCGACGAAGACGGCTCGGCTGATTTGAAATATGTGCTTGCCGTCGCCCGCGAAATCGGCGAAAAGATGAACAAATATACCTTGGTCGTAACCAAGAGTACAGTGCCGGTAGGAACGGCTCAAAAAGTGAAAGCCGCCATTCAAGCCGAACTCGACCAACGAGGCGTCGAAATTCCGTTTGACGTTGCCTCCAATCCCGAATTTTTGAAAGAAGGCGCTGCCATCAAAGATTTTATGAGTCCCGACCGCGTGGTGGTAGGCGTAGAAACCGACCGCGCCCGCGAACTGATGGACAGGCTCTATAAACCCTTCTTAATCAATAACTACCGTATTATTTTCACCGATATTCCTTCGGCAGAAATGATCAAATATGCCGCCAATGCAATGCTTGCCACGCGCATCTCATTTATGAACGACATCGCCAACCTCTGCGAACTCGTCGGCGCCGACGTCAATATGGTGCGGCGCGGCATTGGTTCCGATTCGCGGATCGGCACCAAATTTCTCTATCCGGGCTGCGGCTACGGCGGCTCGTGTTTTCCGAAAGACGTGAAAGCGCTGATCAAAACCGCCGCGCAAAACGGCTACAAAATGCAAGTGTTGCAAGCAGTCGAAAGCGTGAATGAACGACAAAAACAAATCCTGTTCGATAAATTGGAAAAACATTTCGACGGCAACTTGCAAGGCAAACACATCGCAATCTGGGGATTAGCGTTCAAACCCGAAACCGACGACATGCGCGAAGCTCCGTCGGTCGTCGTGATCGAAAAACTGTTAGCTGCCGGCGCAAGCGTCAAGGTCTATGACCCCATTTCTATGACCGAAGGCAAACGCATTTTGGGAGATCGCGTGCAGTACGGCAAAGATCTGTATGACGCCGCATTAGACGCCGACGCCGCCTTGTTGCTGACCGAATGGAAAGAGTTCCGTATGCCCTCGTGGAACGTGTTGAAACGCACCATGCGCTACCCGCTCGTCATCGACGGACGTAATATCTACGACAAAAAAGAGCTGGCGGAATCCGGTTTTACCTATTATGGAATAGGCGGATAAATCACTGAAAATAAAATAATTACAAATATTCAAGAAACATGAAGAACAATTTTCAATCAATCGTTTTGGGCGCAAGCATCGCGCTGGGATTGCTCATTTTGGGCGTGTGTATCAACAAAGGACTGCAAAGTTTTTCCAACAAAGAACGTGTAGTTACGGTGAAAGGTTTGGCAGAGAAAAACATCAAAGCAACGTCGGCGACCATCTCTGTTCGATTTGATTTTTCGGGCGATATTCCGAAAGATATTGTGGCTAAAATCGACAAAAAAACCGTCGCTATTGCCGATTATCTGAAAACGCAAGGCTATAACGACCTCAAAATTTCGGAATTGAATTTGTACGACAGCAAAAGCTATTACGTAAACGACTGGGTGGACGGCAAACGGGTACAAGTCAAAAAAGACCGCTACCACGCTTCAAAAGCCTTCGAGTTCCAAATAGCCGACGTGGAAAAAGCGGCAAGCATCGAAAATGCTATCAATATCGATCTGATCAACAAAGACTTGACTTCCGATATTTCGACCGCTTACAGATTTCCGGAACTTAATGACATCAAGCCCGAACTGATTGCCGAAAGCACCAAAAATGCACGCATCGCCGGCGAACAGTTTGCCCGCGACTCGAAATCGCGGCTGGGAAAAATTAAAACGGCTTCGCAAGGACAAATCAGTATCGCCGGAAAATATTACAGCGATTCCGACGACCTTTCTACCACGCCTGAAGAACCGTATATGGAAAAAGCCCGCGTGGTCAGTAGCATCGTCTTCTTTTTGGAAGACTAAATCGGACGTCCGACAGGACAACAATAGCGATGAATCCCGCTGTTTATGACAAACTTAAAACCCTCGCCGACGCCGCCAAATACGATGTATCCTGCGCGTCGAGTGGCACTACGCGCCCTAACGACAACAAGGGAGGTGTAGGCGCTGCCGAAGGTTGGGGCATCTGCCACAGTTTTACGGAAGATGGACGTTGCGTATCGCTACTGAAAATCATGCTGACCAATCACTGCATCTACGACTGCGGATATTGCCTCAATCGACGAAGCAACGATATTCCGCGAGCCACTTTCACCGTCAGCGAACTTGTCGAACTGACACTCGAATTTTACCGCCGCAACTATATAGAAGGACTGTTTTTGAGTTCAGGAATCGTCCGCAATGCCGATTATACGATGGAACGGATGGTGCGCGTCGCCAAAGACCTGCGCAAGGTGCATCGCTACAATGGTTATATTCATCTGAAAAGCATTCCCGGAGCAAGCCGCGAATTGGTCGCCGAAGCCGGATTGTATGCCGACCGTTTGAGTTGCAATATCGAAATGCCTTCCGAACAAAGTCTGAAACTGATTGCACCCGACAAAGATTATCAGAGCGTTTTTCGCCCGATGCACTACATCCAGCAGGGCGTTTTGGAAAATAAGGAAGACCGCCGAAAATTTCGCCACGTTCCGCGATTTGCACCCGCAGGACAAAGTACGCAAATGATTATCGGCGGCAGCCCCGACGATGACAATAAAATCTTGCACCTCGCCCATTCCCTCTATCAGCGTCCGGCGATGAAGCGCGTCTATTATTCGGGATATATCCATATAAACACTTACGACACCCGCCTTCCCGCCTTGCCTGCACCGCCTCTTGTGCGCGAAAACCGTCTCTATCAGGCAGACTGGCTGATGCGTTTTTATCAATTCAAGGTCGATGAAATTGTAAATGAAACGCATCCGAATTTAGAACTCGAAATTGACCCCAAACTATCATGGGCGTTGCGTAATCCGCAATTTTTTCCGGTGGATGTGAATCGCGCCGACTACGAGGCATTGCTGCGCGTACCGGGACTTGGCGTAAAATCAGCGCAACTGATCCTCACTTCCCGCCGTTTCGGGCGCCTCTCGTCTGATAATCTGAAAAAAATGGGTGTTGTGATGAAACGCGCAAAGTATTTCATTACCTGCAACGAACTGCCGACACTGACCGTTCAGGAAACCAAACCGGAATTTATCAGACGACTGCTGACGGGAAGAAAAAAAGAAGACAGACAGTTGAAAATTCAATTTTAAATTGTAGTTTTGCAAACGTTTATGAGCCGTAAAACAACAGACATACCGGAACACGAACTTGTCGCAAAACTGACGCAGGACGACAAAGATGCTTTCGCCGAACTTTACACGCGCTATAAAGGTCGGTTGCTCTACTTTGCAATGGAATTTGTCAAATCCCGCGACTTCGCCGAAGATGTCTATCAGGATGCTTTTACGGCAATCTGGCAAACACGAAAATTCATCAATCCCGACCTGCCATTCGCCACCTTTCTCTATACGATTGTCCGAAATCGAATTTTTAATCTCTTGCGCAATATCGAAATGGAAAGCGCTCTAAAAGAACAAATCCTTGCCAACGCAACCGACCACAGCAACAACACGCAGGAGTCTCTCACCGCGCTCGATCTGCAAAACACACTCGACAAGGCACTGGCGCAACTGACGCCCAAGCAGCGAGAAGTTTTTGAATTGAGCCGCAAAACAGGGTTGTCGCACAAAGAAATCGCCCTCCGACTGAACATTTCAGTCCTGACCGTGAAATCGCATATCACTGCCTCATTGAAAATATTGCAGGACTATCTGCGAAAATATTACGGTCATCTCGCCGAAGTGATCCTCCTGCTGTTATTGTTAAATTAGTTTAATTTCATTATTTCCCATCCTCCCTTTGGCTCGTTCAAGTGTATAATATTTAAAACGAGATAATTTTTTGGCGTATGCAAAAGAAATATATACCGGTTAGCGATGTTCAAAATTTTCGTAAAAACAGCTATACGAAACTTGAAGCGGAACGTGTGTTGCACTGTTTGCAGCATCACGACCAAGACTACAATGCCGCCCTGTCGGATTCTATGGACGAAGCTTGGCACGAATCGGAAACTTACGTCGATAGCGACAGCCTTAACGCTACCGCGAGCCGAGAAGAAGCCTATTCGCTGCTGAAACGCATCGACAAATCGCCTGCCATAGCCCTGCGCATGGTTAAAATCGGACTGTCGATAGCTGCCTCTGTGCTGATTTTGATGACCGCCGGACTTGGAATTTATCATTACGCACTTCGACCGTCGCAAGATTTGATTACAATCCAAACGGACTATGGTGAAACGCAAAATATTGTTTTCGCCGATGGCACCTCCGTAATGCTAAACGCCTGTTCTAAAATCAGTTATCCAAAACAATTCGACGAGCATGAGCGACAAATCAGTTTGGAAGGCGAGGCGTATTTTCAGGTCGTCAAAAACGAAAAAGCGCCGTTTATCGTTTCCACCGGGAAATTTGAAATCACCGTCTTGGGAACGGAATTTAATGTGAAAGCTTACGACGCCGATAAAATCCAAACGGTAGATGTGAAATCAGGAAAAGTGCAAGTCGAAACTGCCGATGCACGCATCCGATTAATCGAAAATGAACAGTTACGCATGGATCTGTCGTCCGGCGAACTGAACAAACACGGCGAACAACAAGAAGTCGCCGTCTGGCGGCACGGCGCACTCTGCTATGACAAAACGCCCTTGCGCGACGTCGCCAACGAGCTGGAACGTAACTACAACTGCCAAATTCGTTTCCGAAACAGCGAAACGCTGAACAATCTGATTTCCGGCGAACATAACAACAAAAGCCTCGACAACGTACTGCAATCGATAGAACGCATCTCAAACATCCATTTTCGCTATATTGACAAAAACATCATCGAACTTTATAAATAACTGAATATGAAACGACTACTGATTTTTCTATGGTGCTTTGCAAGTTGTTCGGTCAGCATGTTTGCGCAACAGGTAAAGGACAATCACCTCACGATTGAAACTGCCGGAGAGCCGATCAAAACAGTGTTCAAAAAGATTACAAAAGCCTCGAATTACAAGTTTTTTTACGACGAAAGCGTGATCGGCAATACGCCCGCCGTCAACTTGAAATTGAACGATGTGAGTTTGGAAACCCTCCTCGCCGCTTTGACCGAACAGACCGGACTTGAGTTCACCATCAACGAAAACACCATTATGGTCAGCCGTAAAAAACAGGAAACCAAGCCCGTAGCATCCGACGGACTTGTAAAAACTTATTTCGGAACGGTGAGCGATGAAACAGGCGATCCCGTCATCGGCGCCAGCATCTACGAGAAAGGCAATAACACCAACGGCGCCGTATCCGACATCGACGGCAAATTCAAATTGAATGTCGTACTGCCCGCCACTTTGGTGATCTCCTATCTCGGATACAAAACGCAGGAAATCGCCGTCGGCAACAACACCAACTTGACCGTACGTTTGCAGGAATCGTCGGAAGCGCTGAACGAATTTGTCGTTATCGGTTATGGCGTTGTAAAAAAATCAGACCTCACAGGCGCTGTGGCGTCCGTCTCGACCAAACAATTCAAAGACCAGCCTGTCAAGCGAATAGAAGATATTTTGCAGGGGCGAACCGCCGGTGTGGATGTAACGCAAATGAGCGGTATGCCCGCCGGAGACGTCAAGGTGCGTATTCGCGGAATTACCTCCATCAACAAAAGCAGCGAGCCGCTGTATGTCATCGACGGCATCGTCGCCTCCACCGGACTGAATGCCTTGAATCCTAACGACATACAGTCAATAGAAGTATTGAAAGACGCTTCGGCTACTGCCATTTACGGCTCGCGAGGCGCTAACGGCGTGGTGCTTGTAACTACCAAAAAAGGCGTGGAAGGCAAAACGCAAATATACGCCGACATCGCTTTCGGCGTCTCAAATATCTTGAAAAAATATGACCTGCTGAATGCTTACGAATATGCAACGGCATTGAACGAATACAAGGGCGCCAATACGATTTCGGCAGCCGACCTCGAAGCCTACCGTACCGGTGCAAAAGGTATCGACTGGCAAAATCTGATGCTGCAAACCGGCGTCAGTCAGGACTATAAAATCGGCTTTTCGGGCGGAACAGCCAACAACCGCTACCATATTTCGGGCAATCTGCTCGATATGACGGCGATGACCATTACCACTAAATTTCAGCGCGGACAGCTGCGTGCCAATTTCGACAACGACCTCACCCATTGGCTGACCGTTTCGACAAAACTCAATGCAGCACGGACAATGACACACAATTACAGCATTGACCTGATGAATTTTCTCAACTACTCCCCTACTATGGAAATGCGCAATTCCACAACAGGCGTCTATAATACAGACCCTTTCAATGCCGTTGATCAGAATCCTTACGGCAAACGGGTAGCAAACTCCGAAGACAGCTACCAATACCACCTGAACGGCAATTTGAACCTGATTTTCAAAATTCTCAAAGGGCTGACATTATCCGTACAGGCAGGCGCCAACTACGCGCATAATCCGAATTATACCTTTGTTTCGAGCTCGTCGGGACCGGGCGTGATCAGCTCGATGACCAACACCTCCGGTATGAACATTTTCTGGCAAAATACCAATAATCTGACATACGACACCACCATTGGCGACCATCACCTCACGCTGACAGGCGTTTGGGAAAGCAGCAGCAACGAATACAGAAGTTTGGACATCAGCGGCTCCGGTCTGGGGAATGAAGTGGTCGGCTATTGGAATGTGAAAAATGCCGAAACACGCGACGCAGGTAACAGCTACAGCGCCGACGCCATCGTTTCCGGTTTGGGACGCTTGAGCTACATCTACAAAGGACGATATATGCTGACCGGAACACTTCGCGGCGACGCTTCGTCCGTGTTTCAAACCACAAAAAACAAATGGGGATTTTTCCCGTCGGGCGCTTTGGCGTGGGACATCGCACAGGAAGGTTTTATGGCAGATCAGCGCCTCTTGCAACAGTTGAAAGCGCGATTGAGTTTCGGCGTAGTCGGCAATCAGGCAATCAACCGTTACAGCACTTTGGGGATGCTGACAAGCACTACCTACGACGGCTACGGCAATTCGCCGAGCCACACCGGTTATTGGGCAAACCAGCTGGCAACGCCTGACGTTTCATGGGAAAGCACCTCACAATACAATGCCGGAATCGACGCCGCCATAGTCAACAGCCACCTGAATTTCACCTTCGAATGGTTCTTGAAAGACTCTAAAAACCTGCTGTTTCGCAAGCAAATTCCGCTTTATAACGGCGGCGGCACCTTTTGGGTTAATCAGGGCGAAATCAAAAATCAGGGCGTCGAAATCTCCGTCAATGCCACGCCGCTGACCGCCAACGATCCGGTCGCGTGGGAAACAATTTTCAATGTCTCGTATGTGAAAAATACGATCATCGACCTGGCAGGCGACGATTTTGTGGTCGGTGAAAACAATACGGGATTCGGCGGAGGACCAATGCAAATTCAGAAAGTCGGTTACCCGCTCGGCGCATTTTATCTTTACAAATGGAAAGGTTTCAATGCACAGGGAGCCAATCTGTATGAACGCCAAAGCGACGGCAGTCTGACCACCAATCCGACAGCCGACGACCTCGTTGTGATGGGAAAATCCGACCCTTCATGGACTTTCGGTTGGAACAATACACTGACTTGGAAAAACTGGACAATAAATCTCTTTTTCAATGCCGCACTCGGATATAACCGCTTGAATATGAGTCGTTTTGCACTCGCATCTCAAATCGGAAAATATCGTTTTATATCCCTGCGCGAATCCTACTATCAAGGCTGGGACAAGGTTACAGACAAAGCAAACGCCAAATATGCCAGCCACAGCAATCCCGACAATAAAACCTATCCCGACTGCGATTTCTGGCTCGAAGACGCCTCTTTTGTGAAACTGAAAAACGTCAGTATCACTTACAATATCCCGAAAACAAAAGCCAAAATAGCCGATGTACAACTCGCGATCAGCGGTCAAAATCTGTTTACAGCGACCAAATATTCGGGCATGGATCCGGAAGTGTACAGCGCTTATGATGGCGTCGATTTGGGCGCCTACCCGATTCCGCGCACCTTCACTTTTGGCGTCAAACTGAATTTCTAACCGTTCAATATCTATCAATATGAAAGCTTTATTAAGATCAATAGCTGCCGCAAGCCTCGTTCCAGTAATCTTCTGGGCAATTTCCTGTCAAGATTTATTGACGGAAGATCCCAAAGGACAACTGTCGATCAACAATTTTTTTACGGAAAGAGGTGATTTGGATTTAGCACTCAACGCCCTCTATTCGGTACTGGCGCAAGATCAGTATGCCAATAATCAGATCGGCGTTAATTTTCTGGGCGGCGACGATATTTCTACCCATCCGGCAAGCAATAAACAATCGCTGCGGGAATACGATCAGTACGATGTCTCCGACAACAACACTTGGATGGCTGTCCTCTGGGAAGCTCGCTGGCGACTGATCAAAGCGGCAAATTTCATCATCAACAACGCCGGACGAACACCCGACGCTACTACCGAAGAAATCAATACGACCATCGGACAAGCGTATTTCTGGCGGGCATATTCCTATTTTTATATGGTTACGGCTTGGGGCGACGTGCCGATGGTATTGAAAGACGAAGTCGATTACGATATTTCCTTAACTCCGGCAGCCGACATCTACGAACTGATCGTTTCCGACTTGAAAAAAGCCGAAGAAATGACGCCTGACAATTATACGAAAGAGCCATACCGCCAAAACGGAATCAACATCGCCGTCAGCAAAGGCGCAGTGCAGGCAACACTGTCCTACGTCTATCTGACAATGGCGGGCTTTCCATTGTATAAAGGTGCGGAATATTACCGTTTGGCTGCCGAAAAAGCCAAAGACGTGATCGACAGCGTCGAAAACGGAAAATATTATTACAGCCTGTACGACGAATATTGGAAAGTATATTCCGTAAGCCACAACAATAATAATACGGAAGTGTTGCTCGGCGTGTTTTTCAATCGCGAAACAGCTTTGAACAATACCCCTGTCTGCGATTTCCTGCAAGATATGGCTTATGGCGGAGGTTGGGACGATACACACGGCGAGATCAAGTTTTGGAAAGATTTTCCCGACGGTCCGCGCAAGGATGCAAGCTATTTTCCGCAAATATATTTGACCGACGACCAACTGCACGATTGGTGGTACGATACCAATCCGGCATCGCGGGCAGTAGTGGCGCCCTGCTTTATGAAAACGGTGGAAGGCGTTTCGCGTGGCGCCGATTTCGATTATACCAATCCGGCTGCTATCAGTTACGAGGGCGAAAAAATGCACCAGTATATCCGCCTGTCCGAAGTCTATTGCTGGTATGCCGAAGCAGTCGGACGGTCGGGCGAAACCACGCCATTAGCCATCTCTGTCTTAAACAAAGTGCGTAATCGCGCCGACGGACACGGAGCTGTCGATGATCCGGTTTACAATATTTACCCGGCAAATATCTCGGCGGAAGATTTGGCAGAAGCCGCCTACAACGAACACGGATGGGAAATTGCAGGCTACTATTGGGGCAATATTGCGCCGCGCTACCGCGATATGTTTCGCATGTATCGCCTCAAAGCGCATTTTGAATACCGGAAACAAAATCCAGCCATCGAAGTGGCGCCGGGTATCTTCCGAAAAGAAGCCGTGCCTGTCAGCGGCGTCTGGGACGACAGTAAAATGTATGCGCCCTACCCCTACAACGACGCGGTGATCAATCCGAATTTAAAGCGATAAATAATTGAATATTAATAATTTAAATATAAATAATCATGAAAAAATTGAGATTTAATTTGATTTTTGCTGCCATGTGCAGTATGTTTTTATGGTCGTGTGGCGACGATGAATCCGGCAAAACCGGCACGCCCACACTCGCGGTTTCCAAACAAGCCTTGCAGTTCGACGTGAAACCATCGGAAGCCCAAACAATAGACATTCTATCCAATACGGCTTGGACTGCATCCACCGAAACAGGCGTGGATTGGATTACGCTGACGCCAACCTCGGGACAGGGTAACGCAACACTATCGGTTGCCGTCGCCAACAACACCGGCTCCGAACGTCAAGCAATGATCTCTATCGCTGCAAAAGGCGTCGAAATTCAGAACATTACCGTAACGCAGACTGCCTACAAAGGGCAAATCTACAACTTTGCTGATTTTACGGGATTGGAACCCGGCGGCGAGCTGGTAGATAATGTCGATTGCGACGACGGCAAAGCGCTGAAAATCACCACGCGGGCAAACAGCGAAGACCGCATCAAAACATCGACCGTCAATCAGTTCGGCTCCGGCAGATTTGAATGGCGCATCTATGTCTCTGACTTCGGGCTGAACGACCGCGCAAGCATCGGCGCATTTCTGTATTCCGACGACACCCACGAACTCGATTTTGAAATCGGATCGGGTACCGCCACCAATCGCAGCGCCTATAACGCCCAAGCCGACGAAGTCTTGTGCTACGCTACCAGCCAATCGAATCCGCGCCAACAAAAAATTATGACCATCAAAAACAATGCATGGCATACTTTTGTGATCGACGTGAAATTGGTGGATGGCAAATATTTCGCCGAATGGTTGGTCGATGGCGTTTCTTTCACCACGCTGCAACTCATTTATGGCGAAGAATTTCCGTTCCGCGCTTTTTGCAGCGTCGAAAATCTGTCTTTTATCGGCGATCATTTGCCTAACAAAGACAATTACGCACTCTTCGATTATATCGAATACCTGCCTTACGAATACTCTATGCGCCCGATTGATCCCAACGACATCGGCAGCGAACCCGAACCCAACGGCACGACCATTCGTTTAGATTTCAACGAAGCAGGCGTCGTACCCGAAGGATGGGCGTTCAAAACAAACGGAACAGCTTCTATTGCAGATGGTTATCTCAACCTGACCAATGCTGGAGATGCTACCAGCAATTTGAGTTATACGACAGCACAGGTCGGCATCGGAAAATATACTTGGAGAATTTTCGTTCCGGCAATCGGTCTCACCGAAAAATTTATGACCGGCGGCAGCCTCTACACCGAAGAAGGCGGCGAAAAATCGTTCTCGTTTATGGTCTTTTCAGGCACCGCCGACAACCGCTCCTCCTGCACTCCGCCGCCAACATCTTCGCAAGTTCTGTTGCGCTGCTACACCGAATCGGGAACCACTTTCAAACCAATCCTGCCCAACAAAGAATACACTTTGACGCTCGATTTGCGGAATAAAAACGGAAAATATGCCGCCATCTGGCTGTTGGACGGCGAAACCATCAAAACTGCCGTAACCTTTTACGACGTCAATACCGTCAAATTCGACCTTTCAACAGTCGTCTTCGCCAACGGCGGCGCATGGCAGGGCAGCATCAATTGCAGCAAAGATTACACGGCAAAATATGATTATATCGAATATAAAAAATATGAATACTAATCGTTGTATTTTGGCGCTCGTGAGCATCATTTTTCTTTTGTCGGCATGCCGAAAAAGTGATGATGCGGCGAAAAACACCAAGCAACTGCACCCATGGTATGTTTACGACTACCACCATGGGCGCGGATTTGCCGACATTGCACCGGTGAAAGATTTGCTTGCCTCCATCAGCGTGTTCGGCAATCCGCCGCAGTCGTTCATAGACGAATGTCATCAAAACAATATTGAAATCTATCTTGCCGTCAGCGGAAACGAATCCAATATTGATACGTCGGAAAAAATTCAGGAAATCACCGATAAATATGTAAGCGACTGCAACACAAAAGATTACGATGGTATCGATCTCGATTTTGAGCAGTTAAGCCCCGATTTTCAGGCAACTTATACGCTTTTTCTGACAATGGCGGCAGACAAATTGCACAAAGCGGGCAAAAAATTAAGCCATTGCGTCGGCTATTATCCCGCTTTGCATCAAGACAATCAGGCAAAAATCTTTTACGATGCAAAAGCGTTGGCTGCCACCTGCGATTTGGTGCGCGTGATGTGCTACGATATGTATTATGCGCCCGGTGTTGATAATCCATCACTTACAGACCGCGATGATTGTATGGGTATCGGCGCAACATCGACTTACCCCTTCACCAAAGAGGCGATGCGCTACTGGCTTCAACGCATCCCATCCGAAAAATTGCTGATGGCGCTACCTGCATATTCCAACGATTATGCGGTGTCGGACAATATTCACGGCAGACAGATCTATCAATCAACGCCCGACAGTCTGAAAGGCGTTTTGCCGCCGCCCCGCTGGTTATGGTACGAACAAGTCAATCTCTATCATTACGATGGACTCGACGGCTGCAAGCATCTGTTTTACGCTGCCGACGCTCGCAGTACGGAAGCTTTGCTGTCGCTGGCTGATGAACTGAAAATCAATAAAATCGGTTTTTGGCATTTGAGTAGCATCGCCCCCGAAATGTGGGAGAAAGTAGCAGCTTGGAAAAAAAAATAACGAGTTCTTAATTAAATAATTTATTCATTCTTAAAATGTTGTTTTTATGAAAAATTTCATCTTTGTATTAGGCGTAATTCTGGCAATCTCGGCAAGCGTCAAAGCTGACGACGGTGTGGTTCGCTGGAATTTTAATGAAGAAGGTGTGGTACCCGATGGCTGGTCCGGCGCTGCAAATGCGGACAATATCAGCGGCGGGTATTTAAACATCACGAATGCAGGTTGGGCGTTTGGTCCTGTTTATCAGACCGGAGCCTACACTTGGCGAATCTATGTGCCTCAATTAGGCGTTGGCGAACAGTTTTTGGCTTTATGCAATCTGGGACTGACTGCCAATGAGGATTTGAGTTATTCCATCGGAATTTTCTACGGAACGGAGGCTAACCGTGCGGCCGCTTCACCCGCGCCGACAGAAAATCAGTTGTTGTTGCGTTGCTATGCCGACGTTCCCGAAATGCTCCAAGTGAAAGCCATTGACGGCGGGCAAGAATACACTTTAGAGCTGAACGTAACGCTGGTCGATGAATGCTATTATGTCGAATGGCTGTTAGACGGCGCGGTGATCACAGCTGTTCAAAGCAATTACACGCCGGAATATACTTCATTTAGAATGATTTGCGGCGTAATGTCGAATGGCGGTTGGCAGGGAAGCATCAATTGCACCCAAGATTATACCGCCAAGTGGGATTATGTGCAATACGCCCCGCAAACGCAAGTCTCGATTGCCGCACCGAGCGACGAGCAAGCTGTTTCCGTCAAGTATTACAACTTACAAGGCGTCCGCATCTCGGCGACACGCGCCGATGCCCTACCCTCCGGCATCTATCTCGTCAAAACGACTTACGCATCGGGAAAAACAGTGTCGGAAAAGCGGTTGGTAACAAAGTAAATCACCGTTCAGAATGTTCCAAAAGAGGCTGTCTTAACAGCCCGTCATGGCGGACTTGATCCGCCATCCCACGAAAGCGTCAGGAAAGTCGAGACTATCATTCCGCCGATGACAAAAAATCCCGCCTGCAACTCAAAATCACAGGCGGGATTTTCCGTTTTTACCGTCATTCTGTTTTTACGCAACGGACT
>JAISUM010000054.1 GCA_031272095.1 Candidatus Symbiothrix sp.
CTGACTTTTAGCGGATTGACTGTTCAGAATATCAGTATGAACGGTTATGGCGCTTTTGCACAGATTAATGCCAGTTTTAGTATGGAAGACTGTATTATAAGCAACATCCATCAAACAAATACCGGAGTCACACGCGCGGTCTTTCGATTTAATACAACAACCGCAACAACATTGTCGTTCAATCGTTGTCAATTCATCAATTGCAGCGGAGACGATTCAGGCGTTATCGCCCGTAATAGTGGTACCCATACGCTTGTGATGAGCAATTGCATTGTTCGCGGCACAACTAAAAAGCCTTTTATAGCAGGAGGCAACATCAATGCAACTATCACCAACTGCAATTTTATAGATAATGCAGCCGGCGCTATCACGAGCGCCACAAGCGCTACCTGTATTACAAATAGCATTTTCTACAATTCTACGATTGCCGGTAGCGGCACCCTGAATTACAGTTATTATAATGGCACAATCGGTAGTTTTACGGCATCTAACAGCACCTCTTTCACCGATGCGGGGGATGTTTTTGCCGATCTTACCGATTACTATCCGGCTGCAGGTTTTGCAGGCATTGATCACGGAGACAACAGCGTTTCCATTGGCGCAACAGACATTGCCGGCAATCCGCGTGCCTATGGAACGATGGATATAGGCGCGTATGAAAATATTGAGATAACCAATTATACAGCCGGAACAAACATCACAAGTTTGAGCGCTTACGGGCTGTATGGATCAACTTCGATTATTGCAAGTCTGACGACTACCGATTTCGATTATGTGCCGGATGCCATATCAGGCGTTACTTTTATTCAGGTCTCCGGCGCCGACTATACGGCAACAGTTACGAACAGTGTTCCTGTTACCAAGACAGCTGACGTTGATCCTGTTACCTTCACCGCAACACAGGAAACACTTTACACCGTTACGGTAAGCTATCCTTCGCAGATCACTCTTGTTAGTCCGACATTGACCAATGTAAGCACTGTCGCCGGTATAACGACCGGCACTTACAAGTCTCCTTCATCTTCTTCTCTTTATATTACGGTTGATAACGGTTATGATCCGGACTATGATTGGTATCCATTCGTTTTAGCCCGTCGGATATTACATCATCTCGGCGGCGATTCTTACAGGGTAGATTTATCTGTTACCGAAGATATGACGGTAGCGTTCATAGCCACGATCAAGCAGTACGAAATCACTTATGTTACCACCGATGGTGTTACCGTAACGTCTCCGACGACAGTGGATCATGGCGATAATCTGAATGTTTCATTTACATTGGATCAGGGCTATCACGATGCTTGGGCTACGATTGACGGCGTTTTACAAACTGTCAGCAACTCGGCATTTACCGTTGCTGCCGTTACCGACAATATCACTGTCTATCTCGGCGCTTATCCCAAAAACGAAATTCCTGTGGCGGCGGATAAAGCAATTGCCGGCAATAACAGTGGCGCCGGTTATGCCGACGACGCACAACCATTGATGATACAAAATGCAAATAATCGTTGGGCGCTGTTGAAATTCACCTTACCGACTTATTTGTCGGATTACAGTAAAGTGATACTCAAACTGACTTCACAATCCGAAGGATGGAGCATCGGAAGTCAAGATATGATTGCGGATGTACGAGAAGCGCCGGAAGAAATTGCAACGAGCTATCCTGATTTGGATGTAACATACTCGCAAAGCAGTACGAAAGGTACAAATATCATTACAACTTTCACGATTCCAACAACCGCAGCAGAAGGCGATACTTATGAAATAGACATCACCGATTATGTACTTGGCAAGAGCGGAGACATTTTCCTGCAACTGACGGATAATAATATTGTCGGCACCACCAACACACTGTATTCACAAGAATTTGCTGCAAAAATCAACGATCTGAATAAGGTAGCGAAATTGATACTGTCCGACGAAGTCAATGAACCGGTAGCTTTGCCTGCAGTGATCACGAAAGATCCTGTCGTCAAAACGGAATATTATAATCTGCAAGGTATTAGATATTCCATTTCTCAAAGAAATAGAATATCTGCCGGAACTCCCTATATTGTGAAACAGACTCACCAATCGGGGAAAGTGGTTTCTAAAGTGGTAAGTGATTAGTGGTAAGTGATTAGTGATTAGTGATTAGTGATTAACTGATAGTATCACCGACAATGATGGCTATCAGTGGTCAGAACCGCAATCCATTACAATTAAACCTGTTAGGTCTCAAACCTAACAGGTTTTTTGCTGTTTGCTGGGGATTGCAGCAATCACTAACCACTAACCACTAACCACTAACCACTATCTTTTTCCCGTTACTTCCCGTTCATATTTCTGTATTTCGCCGATATATGCTTCGCCCACAGGGATATTGTTTTTCAGGCAAAAATAATCCCAAACGGCGTTCCAGGGCAGCGTTTTCGCCTCTTCGAGCAGGGCAAGCCGTTCGAAATACTGCGCGTTTTCTTCGTATTTGCGCAGCGCGGCGATGGGTTCGAGCAATGCCTGCAAAAACGCTTTCTGCGTGGCGCGAATACCAATCACGTAAGCGCCGATGCGGTTTATCGAAGCGTCGAAATAATCCAGCCCGATATGCACGCGCGGCAGGGCGTCGGCGCGGACGATTTCTTTGGCGAGGTCGAGTATGTCGTCGTTCATTATGGTAACGTGGTCGCTGTCCCAGCGTATGGGGCGGCTGACGTGCAGCATAATTTCGGGCGTAAAAAGCAGCAGCGACGAGATTTTGTCGGCAATGCTTTCGGTGAGGTGAAAATGTCCCGTGTCGAGCGTTACAATCTTCTGTTTTTTAGCGCCGTAGCCCAAATAAAAGTCGTAGGAGCCGACGGTGTAACTTTCCAGCGCGATGCCGAACAGTTTTGCCTCGATGCAATCTTTCATATTTTTGTAGTCGGTTGCAAAGATTTCGTCCAACGAATTTTCCAAAATTTGTCTGTATTTCAGGCGGTTAACGGTCTGGTCTTTTGAGCCGTCGTGAATCCAGAGGTTCATAATGCAGGGGTCGCCCTGTGCTTTGCCCATTTCTTCGGAAATCAGGCGGCAGCGTTTGGTATGCTCAATCCAGAAGTCGCGGATGGCTTTATCGGGGTTTGCGAGTGTCAAATCGCCGCTTTTCGGATGTCCGAAAGAGGTGGAATTGAAGTCAAGTTTCAAGCCCTTTTGTTTTGCCCAGTCCATCCACGAGGCAAAATGTCGCGGTTCAACGGCGTCGCGGTCAACGGTTTCGCTGCCGAAGTCGCCATAGATTTCGTGCAGGTTCAGTCGGTGCGAGCCGGCGATGAGAGTCAGGACTTTTTCGATATCGGCGCGAAGTTCGGCGATATTGCGGGCGCGTCCGGGGTAGTTGCCTGTTGCCTGAATGCCGCCGCCGCCGATGTTTCCGCCGAGGTTTTCAAAGCCGACCACGTCGTCTGCCTGCCAGCAATGAATGGAGATGGCGATTTTTTGAAGTTCCGCCAACGCTTTTTCGACGTCGACGCCTACTGCCTGATAGCGTTCTTTGGCTATTTCGTAGGATTGTAACAATGATTGGTGTTTCATATTTATGTAAATTATTTATTATCAGGATAATACGTTTTCAGTTGCACGGAATTTCGGATTATTTCCCGCATTTCCTGCAAAGAGCCGACGATTCCCAGTCCGCGAGCCTGCACGAGTGCGTTGCCGATGGCTGTGGCTTCCGATGGTCCGGCGATAACGGGGATACCGATTGCGTTGGCTGTAAATTGGTTGAGCAAATTGTTCTGCGAGCCGCCGCCGATGACGTGCAGACGTTTGATGGGGTAGGGCGCAAAGTGTTGCAAATTTTTCAAGGTCTGCCTGTATTTTTCTGCAAGGCTATCGAAAATGCAGCGGATTATTTGGGCGTCGGTTTGCGGAACCGATTGCGCGTTTTCTCTGCAATAATCGGCGATTGCGCGTGTCATACTTTCGGGGTTGGCGAAACTTGGATGGTCGGGATCAATAAGCGATTTTCCACCTTCGATTGATTGTGCCAAGCGGGAGATTTCGTCGTAAGAATATTTTTTACCGGCGTTTTCCCATTCCTTGCGGCACTGTTCCAAGAGCCACATTCCGGTAATATTTTTCAGATAGCGGATGGTGCCGTCGATTCCGCCTTCGTTGGTGTAGTTCATGCGGTAACTTTCGTCGGTAATCACAGGTTCGCGCAGTTCGATACCCATCAACGACCAAGTACCCGAACTCAAATAGGCAAACTGCTCGTCGGTAGCGGGAACGGCGGCGACGGCAGAGGCAGTGTCGTGTCCGGCGACGGCAACGACCGGAATTGCGCCCAAACCTGTTTGCCGTCGGATGCTGTCGGTCAGGACGCCGATTTGCGTTGCAGGATAGACGAACCGTCCGAAATTTTCTTTTTTCAAGCCGACAGTGTGCAGCAGTTCGTTAGAAAATTCGCGTCGGCGGGCATCTATCATCTGCGAAGTGGAGGCGATAGAGTATTCCGTAACCATCTCACCGGTAAGCATATAGGACAAAGCATCGGGCAAGAACAGAATTTTGTTTGCCACAGACAGAATTGCCGATTGTTTGTTGCGCATCGTATAAAATTGAAACAACGAATTGAAATCCATAAACTGGACGCCGGTAATATCGTAAAGTTTTTTGGCAGGAAATTGCTCGAAAAAACGTTCTTTGGCGCCTTGTGTATGTGGATCTCTGTAAGAATAAGGATTGCCGAAGATCTCGCCGTTTTGGTCGAAACAGACAAAATCGACGCCCCAAGTATCAATGCCGATTGACTGAATTTCAATGCCTTCGTTGGCGACAATTTTCAGTCCTTCGATGATATTTTGATACAGCGCCAAAAAATTCCAATAAAAATGTCCGTTTACCTCAATGATATGATTTGCAAAGCGGTTGATTTCGCGCAATTCGAGTGTTTTTTGGTCGAGGCTGCAGACGATCGTGCGTCCGCTTGTAGCACCCAAATCAGCGGCAAAAAAATGGTATTTGTCTTTCATTGTATAAAAATATGGGTTTGATTTATAGCTTGACGCCCGAAAAACTCATAAAGCCAATTCCCATCAGGGCGGTGATGATGAAGGCGATGCCAAGTCCGCGCAAGGGTTTGGGAATGTCGGAATATTGCAGTTTCTCGCGGATTGCCGCCATCCCGACTATCGCCAACAGCCAGCCGATACCCGAACCGACTGCGTAGGTCGTCGCAAAGCCGATGTTCGGAAACTCTTTCTGCTGCATAAACAGCGAGCCGCCGAGTATGGCGCAGTTGACCGCAATCAGCGGCAGGAAGATGCCGAGCGAATTGTAAAGCGCAGGCAAATACCGCTCAATAATCATTTCGAGCAACTGAACGATTGCCGCCACAACTGCGATAAAAATTATCAGACTCAAAAAACTCAAATCCACTCCCTGAAAAGCCTCGCCCAACCAGCGCAATGCGCCTTCTTTAAGGACGTAATTTTCGAGCAGATAGTTGATTGGCAGGGTAACAAGCAGCACGAAAGTTACCGCAAGTCCCAACCCGAAAGCCGTTTTCACGTTCTTCGAGATGGCGAGGAACGAACACATTCCCAGAAAATAGGCAAACAGCATATTTTCTACGAAAATCGAACGGACGAATGTACTTAAATATTCTTGCATAATTCTTATTATTTTTCCTGTAACTCTTTATCTTTTGACCGCTGTATCCAAATAATGCAGGCGATGACTATCAGCGCCATTGACGGAAGAATCATCAGCCCGTTGTTGGCGTATCCGGCTTCGTAAAACGATTCGGGGATGACGCGGAAGTTCCACAGAGTGCCGCTGCCGAGCAGTTCGCGCACGAAAGCGACGATAATCAGCAGGATGCCGTAGCCGAGCCCGTTGCCGACGCCGTCGAGGAACGACGCCCAAGGTTTGTTGCCAAGCGCAAAGGCTTCGAGGCGACCCATCACGATACAGTTCGTGATTATCAGTCCGACGAAGACCGACAGTTGCTTGCTCACGTCGTAGGCGAAGGCTTTCAGCGTTTCATTAATAATTGTTACCAGTGCGGCGACAATCATCAGTTGCACGATGATGCGAATGCGGCTCGGAATGGTGTTGCGAATCAGCGACAGGATGAGGTTGGAAAACGCGACGACAGCCGTTACCGAAATCGCCATAATGAATGCGGGTTCCAACTTGCTCGTAACCGCTAACGCCGAGCAGATGCCGAGCATCTGAACCGTTATCGGGTTGTTTTTGCTCAACGGATTGAATAATACTAATTTGTTTTTTGAATCCATATCATTTGTTTTTATTTTTAATCATTATTTAAATCCAACCAATGCCCTATCTTTAAACTCAATCTGCTGTTTATCCTTTTGCAGCAGATAGTTAAGCGCCTCGTAAATATCTTTGAACTGTCGGTCGTATTTTTCTTCCAACTGTTTCAATTTTTCGGTTAATTCTTTGTGACTTAATGCATATTGCCGCATCAGAACGAATGCCCGCATAATAGCAATATTTACTTC
>JAISUM010000108.1 GCA_031272095.1 Candidatus Symbiothrix sp.
GGCGCGAAAAACCGCGACATTCTGCTGCAATTCCTCTGCGAAAGCATCATTTTAAGTCTGATTGGCGGCGTCATCGGAATATTTCTCGGCTTGCTGATTTCCTACGTCGCTTCGGCGTCGCTGAACTGGCCTTTTGCCGTCAGTATGTTTTCGGTATGCGTATCGTTTTTGGTATGCGCGGCAACGGGTATCTTTTTCGGGTGGTATCCCGCGAAGAAAGCGGCATCGTTAGACCCGATAGTGGCGCTGAGATATGAATAAATCAGATTAAAAATAATCCAATGAAACATGTTTTTGTTATTGTTTTCATAACAATGACGTGTAATATTTTCAATGCTTTTGCGCAAAAGCAGGATACCGTTTTGGTGAATGAAAAATATTTCGGTACGCCGTTGATCAAGGTGTTGCGCGATTTTGAAACAAAATACGGTTTTGCTTTGCGCTACGATTCGGCGTTGATAGCCAATTATCGCTATGATTATCTCTATCAGGGGACGGAGCGCCATTTGGCTTTCGATAATATTTTTTACAACAATAAAGAAATATCGTATTATGTGGATGAGAACGGCGTGTATTGCATTGTGCCGACAAAAAATATGCCAAAAAACCGTACAAAAATCGAAAATAAAGTCTATAAAGGCAAAGCCAGCCGACAAAATCTGACGGTGAGCGGACGAATAAAAGACCAGACCAACGGCGAGTTTTTGCCTTTTGCTAATGTTTATGTGGAAGGCGCGTCGGCGATCAATGCAACGACCAATCTTGACGGCTATTTCACGCTCTACAATGTGCCGTCGGATACATCAACGCTGGTATTTAGAAATTTCGGTTACGAAACGCAGTATTTTCACCTCTCACCCGAAATCAAGGCGGAAAATCTGTTTGTGGAGTTGCAGCCCGCCGCAAATATTCTCGATGAAGTGGTAGTAGTGGGCGAGCGCGAAGACGTGTTGAAAATTCCCGAAATGTCAATCGGAGTGATTCAGACAACGGCTGCCAAAATCGCCGACTTGCCTGCTTTGGGCGAAAAAGACTTGTTTCGCACTTTCCAACTGATGCCGGGAATTTCTGCCGCCAACGAATCCTCTGCCGGAATGTATGTGCGCGGAGGTACGCCCGACCAGAATTTAGTGCTGTACGACGGTTTTACGATCTATCATCAAGAACATTTGATGGGCGTGTTCAGCGCGTTCAATACCAACGCGGTGAAAGACGTGCAGTTACACAAAGGCGGTTTCGACGCCAAACACGGCGGACGCCTGTCGAGCGTGATGGAAATTGTGGGTAAAACAGGAAACGATAAATCGTTCAATATCGGCGGCGACGTCGGCTTTTTGGGCTTCAATGCTTTTGCCGAACTGCCTTTCAATAATGAAAAAGGCTCGTTTTTCGTTGCCGGACGCCGCTCGTTCCAAAGTTTTATGTACGACAAATTTACCGACGTTTATACCGAAAACAGCGAATCGTCGATGGGCGGTATGGGCGGACGATTCAATCAGCGCAATCAGGAAAAACCGGAATCGTATTTTTACGACCTCAACGCCAAATTGACCTACAACCCAAGCAAACGCGACATCATTTCGCTCAGTTTTTTTAATGGCGAAGACGTCCTCGACAATTCCCGCGAAAGTTTTGGCAGTTCGTTTATGAGCGGCAGCATCACCGACAAAACCAACTGGGGAAATATCGGCAGCAGTTTGAAATGGTCGCGCAATTGGAACGACCGATTCTATTCCAATTTGCTGGCATCGTTTTCAAATTATTACAGTTTGCGCGACCGGCAAAACAATATGACAAATTCGAGCAGCGGCAGCGCTAACAGCAATGTCGCCGTGATGTTTAACCAAAACACCGACGAGCATAACACGCTGTGGGACTATTCGTTGAAAATGGATAACGAATACAAAATCAACGGACAAAACAAATTGGAATTTGGCTTGAATCTTGCGCACTATCGCGTCGATTATCGCTACGCGCAAAGCGATACGACGAATATTTTGGATATGAAAAACAATGGAAATCTGTTTGCTGCATATCTGCAAGACCGCTGGACAATGGGCGACAAATTTACCATACTGCCCGGAATACGGCTTTCGTATTACGACGTTACTTCTAAAATTTACCCCGAACCGCGCTTGCAAACTTTTTATAAAGTGAATAAACGCCTCAATCTGAAAGCCTCTGTCGGTTATTACAAGCAGTTTGTCAACCGAATTGTGCGTGAAGATATTTCCGCAGGCAGCCGCGATATTTGGCTGCTGTCAGACAACGAAGGCATTCCGGTTAGCAGTTCAACTCATTTTGTTCTTGGCGGAAGTTACGAAACGAAAGATTATCTGTTCGACGTAGAAACTTATTACAAAAAACTCTACGATTTAAGCGAATACACTTTGCGATTTGCACCCTCGTTTATCGACAACAGCGGCTATCAGGAGTTTTTCTATACCGGCAAAGGTTATTCGCGTGGCGTGGATTTTCTTGTTCAAAAAAAATATTTATTGAAAAATATTTTGGGAATTAGGAAAATAGCACTACTTTTGCAGTCGAAAAGAAAAATATATCAAACAGATGCAGCTCATAACAAAAAAATCGCAAAATGCAGAA
>JAISUM010000053.1 GCA_031272095.1 Candidatus Symbiothrix sp.
TTTTGATTTTGTGCGGCTGGCAAGCAGAATTTCGGTAAAAGTTTCGTGATTCTGCGCCGCTTTGTGAGCCACGACCGTTCCAACGCCGCCTGCTCCGATGATGATTATTTTTGACATAATGCTATAGAATTATGGTTTAATTTACTGCCGCCAAAGCCTTGTCGTAATCCGGCTCGGTGGTCGTTTCTGCTACTTGTTGCGTATAAATCACATCGCCTTTTTCGTCAATGACCACGATGGCGCGGCTCAGTAAGCCTTTCAGGGGACTATCCAAGAGCGTTACGCCATAGTTTTTGCCGAAATCGGAGCGGAAAGCCGACAAGGGGATCACCTTGTCCAAGCCTTCCGCGCCGCAGAAACGCTGTTGCGCAAACGGCAAATCGTTGGAAACACACAAAACCACTGTGTTCGTTCCGTCGGAAACTTTCCGGTTGAATGTTCTGACCGACATGGCGCATACGCCGGTGTCGATACTCGGAAAAATATTTAACACAATTTTCTTCCCCGCAAAATCCGACAGGGTTTTCTCGGACAAATCGCCTGCTACTAAGGTGAAATCAGGAGCGCGGCTGCCCGTTTTCGGAAGTTCGCCGACAGAATGAATCGGAGTGCCTTTAAATGTGATGGTTGCCATAATTCAATAGTTGTTTATTTATCAGGGTGTTACCGGTTTGTACAGCTCATAATTACTGTCGTCGATACGATACAAAAACCGTCCGCCCGGAATGTTGGGTTTGGGTAAGTGCATATCGGCTATCATTTGTTTATAAGCATCTACGCCTTGTTGTGTCAAGGTGAAACGACTGGTACTGTAATCTTCTATGCTCACATCGGTTACTATGAAAAAGCGCCAAGCGTCGAAGAAATCGGTCAAGTCAAGACCGGATATTTCGCAGGCGATTTTCACAAATTCCATCTGGCAGATAGCGTCGGACGTACAGCCGTATTGGGCGGTAGGATTCGGATTGACGCGCACTTTTTCATAGACATCCTGATAAAAATTTGTACTGTCCAATGTTTTGTGCATATAGAGATAGAGCTGCCAGAAGGGTACCAAACGGCAGAACGGGTCTGTATCGGAAACGAAGTTCAAGTTCGGATCCGCATTGTTGATGATGTTGGTGATCGCTTTGTTGTAGCGATTGGATGTGCCGATCGGTTCGTACATCAGGCGCGACAACAATCCCCATTCGGTGGTTACCAACTGCGAACAGATATTGTTGGTAACTTCGGTCATATTCACCCATTTGAGACCGGGTCGCACTTGCAAGACGTGTCCTGCTTCGTGAGCCAGCAGCCAAGCGACGCCGCCGGTATGGTCTGACGGATCGTTTTTGATGCCGCTTGTCGTTGGATTCGACAAACTGTTCTGATTGCTCATCGGGAAAGCAACACGGTAATCGGTCGCATTGGGATTGCCGCTCGGATAGACTTGGAAATGCAGACGGGTTGGCGGCATACGGTTGTATTTCACGAATCCTTCCAATTCCAACTCTTTCCAGATCACGTCATCATACAAGTCTATGACGGCTTTTCCTCCGCCATTGGCTTGTGTGGCGTAAGCTTTTAAGGCGCCGGTGCCGATATTCAATGTAGCATATTTGCCTTTCAAATCGAAAAATGGATGGGGTGCGGCATTGATGAGGCGCAGCCAATCGTTCATCGTGTGTTTTTCCGAATCGAAGTAGCCGTTCACATGTCCGGTAACGATGTTGATTTTCACGGGCGCTTCCGTTCCGGTGGCGGTCAGATAATTGATGTAACACAAGCCGTCGTGTGTGGCGGTGATTTTATTGATGCCTTCTTTCAAAGAGTAGGAAGAGCGGTCGATGGTCGTATCTTTTTTGACCATCAGCGAGAGGGAGGCGCCGTGTGTTTCACCGACTAACAGCACTAATATTTCGCCGTTTTTGACATAGATGCCGGTCGGATTGTCGAAGATACCGAACTGTGCGGTTTTGTTTTCGCTTGCCCAAGTTTTCGGCGTTTTATATGCCTTATAGTCCTGCACTCTAAATTCGCTTTGATAGTATCCGTTTTTGATATTGGACGCCAAGAGCTGGAAAAATATGCTGTTGATGTTCTGAATATCCTCTTTTGTTACCTCCGGTTTCAGTTCGGAACAGGTAACGTCGGTGAAAATAGTCGAAGGATCAAAAGCATTGTCAGAGGCACGGTAGAACTCCATTTCGGCGCAGGAAATGTATTTGTTCTTTTCTGCTTCGGTGTTTCCGGCGGTGGATTTGACGACAAATTTGATAGAGGTCGGATTTTCGAGCGCCGGATTGAACGTTACTGTTGTGGGAGCATTGGCGCCTCCGAAATCGAAATCTCCGTACTTGGTATAAGTCGTTTCTCCTTTCAATTTATACCATACTTCGACGGATTCAATGGAGCCGTTGAATCCGCTGGTTCGCGGATAATGCACCAGATAATCGATGCGGGTAACCGAGCTTGCGAAGTTATATACCAACTCTTGGGGCAAAGTGATGCCACTGTAAGTCGAATGATATATATTCGTCAAACTTTTGTCATAGGTTCTTGCCATCGTAGAAGAGCCATTGGCAGTCGGACCGGTGGCGCTTGAGGGCGTAATATAGACGTCGTTGGGAATACTGTTCACCAAAGTTTGCGTTGTCGGTACCGATATTAAAAAGATACTGTCTTGTGCGTGAACGCAACTTGTAATAAACAGCATTACTGCGGCGGTAATCTGTATGGTCTTTTTCATTGTTGTCATGATTTTATTTCACCAATACTTTCACTGTTTTACCTTGTGCTGCTACGATATACATTCCGATCGGCAATTCGCGATTGACGGGCATTTGCATTCCGTAGATGTTATAGATGCGGTACAAGTCTGTTCCTTTGACAACAATGCGACGGTCTTGTGCATAAGCGAAAACATCGTCGGCGATTGTAATGGGTTTCAAACCGGTGATCACTTCATCGACCAACTGAAATTTCCAGTCGAAAGCGCTGCCTGTGGAAGTATCCAAATAATCTACCGGAGCGTCGCCTTCGGTAATGGCGCACCAGTAAGAATAAGCGGTGGATGTTCCGGTACGCACCTGATACTGATCGCTTCCGATAGACGTAATTGTCCATCCTGCGCTGGCAGTAGCGTCGGTCGCGTGTTGCAGATAGAAATGGATATCAAAGGCGGTGGTGGTGCCGATGATATTTCCGGTTCCCCGATTGACAAAATCTATTAAATTGCCCGAACCTTTGCTGACAATTTTCCATTGTTGCGTCAAATCGCCTGCCACATAATCTTGCAATGCGAATTGTGCCACGCCGGTAGCGCTGCTCGACACATCCGCAATACATTTATTTGCCAAGTCTGTTTTTGCCGAGCGTACCGCCAACCAAGCCACTTCCGTATCGGTGCTGACCAATGGCGAATCGAAAGCCACGAAAGTAAACCAACTGTAACTGGCATCTCTTGAACCGAAAAACAAATTGTTGTCGGCAGGGCTGTAAGTCATATATCCGGCGCCTGATATGGATACTTGTGGCGCTATGGAATAATTGTTGCCGGATTTCACCAATTTCCATAAGGTCGAATCCGTTCCTGCATAGGCGTAATAGGTAGATCCCGTTGCCGCCAAGTTCAGAAATTTGCCGGTAGCTTTGTTGACGATCAACAAATTGCCGGTGGTGCTGGTTGTCGTTGCTTCGACGCGCCATAATTGCAGCGCTGCGCCGGTCAATCCTTCCAATTTGGTTTGCGTTGACAGCGAACCGTCGCCTGCGACTTCAATGACCTGATCGGTGCTTATAGGTTTCACATAGTACCATTTCGGGCTTGAAGCCGTACTTGTTTCATATTGTGCAAACAGGTTGGTTGCACTTAACGCGCAGCATATTAAGAAACTGCATAATTTAATTTTTTTCATTGTAATGTATAATTTAGTTGTTTTTTACTGATTTAGGGCATTTTATAAGTATTGTAATTTGCGTCGGTAATGTTGTACCATTTTTTACCGGCGGGGATAGGCGCTTGCGGCAAGTTCAGACTTGCGATAGCGGTTTTTGCTGCATTGACTTGGGCGGTCGTCCATTTCCAGTCGGCAAAGAAGTCGGTCAAATCGTAGCCGGAGGCTTTGCAGGCAAATTCTATGAATTTTTGCGGTGCTCTGGCCGCTCCGTAATTTTCGCTTTGCGTAAATTCGTTGCGCAACATTTCGTAGAGGTCTTTGTAGAAATCGGGCTTGCCTAAAACATCTTCGCAAATCAGTTTCAGTTGCCAGAAAGGTATGAGACGGACGAATAAATCGCTGTGGTTGCGATATGTGGTCGTTCCGTCGCCCAGCACGATATCGTTCACGGCTTTGCTGCAAGTAGCATCGGTCAGACGCGAACTTTCACCCCACTTCATGACTATGTATTGCGACATGACATTATTGGAGACTTCGCCCAAGTCGCTGCCTTTGAAGCCGGGCATTTGCAGGATATGACCGAACTCATGCGCCGGTCCCCATCCCGATTTCAATCCGGTTTTTGCTGTGTTCAGCGCCAAAATATCTGCCAGCGAACTCTTGTTATATCCGGTGTAGTAGTTGGTAGCATGCATATAGCCTGCCGTACTGTCGGATTTGGTTACGAAGTAGGCGCGGCTTTTCATCATACGATTGTATTTGAGCAAGCCTTCTAAAACTTGTTCGGTATAGACCAAATCGTCATAGACGTTGATCAGCGCCAAACCGTTCGTTCCGGTGTAAGATTTGTAGGACGCTACCGGAAAATTCAGCACTGCCCATTCGCCTTTCACGTCGAAATCTTCATAGGTAGCCTTGTTCAGCAGCGTTGTCCATTGGGTTGCCGAGTGTATGGCTTTGTCGTAATAGCCGTTGACTCTGCCGGTAACAAAATTGATTTTGACGGGGTCGCCTTCGCCGGTCGTGTTGTAATAACGCACATAGATCAGTCCGTCGTGCGCTGCCGTGATTTGGTTCATTCCTTGTTTGATGGAATAATTCGTACCTGTTACCGGAAGGTTGGCGGTCGTTTTCAGATCTTCGTAGCCTTTCTGAATATCGATCGACAAGGATTGTCCGTGCATATCGCCAACGAAAAAGATCAGCATGTCGCCTTTGCGAACGTAGATGCCGGTCGGATTGTCGCGGTAGCCGAATTTGTAAGAGGTCATCGACCACTTTTGCTGCTCGGTGGGATCGATGTAACATTCATAGTCCTGCACTCTGAAAGTCGGATCGAAATAGCCGTTCAGCAAGTCCGACGCCAATTTCTGATAAAACGGCTGCGGGATTTGTCGGATGTTGTCCATCGTGATACCGGGTTTCAGTTCGGAACAGGAGCCGTCCGTAAAAATCGTTTCGGGATGAAACGCAGCGGGATTGATGCCGTAAAATTCCATTTCGGCACAACTCGCAAAATTACCTTCCCCCGATTTGACCACAAAGTAAATGGTGTCGGGGTTGGGCAAAGCGGGCGAAAAAGTGATGGTAGTGGCATTGTTACCACCGCCAAAATTGTATTCCCCATACTTAATCAAGCCTACACTATCGTTTTTCAACGAATACCAGATTTCTACTTCTTTAAAATTGCCATTGGTGCCGGTTGCACGCGGAACGTAGGTTACATAGTCGATTTGCGAATTGCCATCGAACTTGTAAGTCAGCGTTACCGGGAACGTAGTCGACGCATAATTCGAATGATACAAAGTAGAATAATTGCGATCGAATGATTTGGCGATGTCTTCGCTGGTAGCGGAATTGTAACTGGATGTTCTTGCCGTTTGTGGCTTAACATAGTAGTCGCTCTCAATGTCTGAGACCAATGCCGCCGGACTGGAGACTGCCGTCAAATATGATTGCTGGGCATAGATACACGCGCTTCCTGTCATTAGAAGCGCTGAAATTAACAAAAGAAATTTTCTTCTCATAATAATATTGTTATAAATTGATTTCAGCTGCAAAGGTAGCAATAATTCCTGAATAATCAAATAAATAGAAGGATTTTTTCAATAAATCGCTTGGGTTTCAAAATAAATTTGTCATTCTGTAAAATCAAGGTTCGGACGATCAAATCTAAAACAGTGTCCCTTGTTGCGAGTGGTGTATGCGCCCTAAATGGGTGCAGGCGAGTGGTGTGATTTCGCGTCCGCGTGGTGTCCGTTTGATAAAGCCTTCTTTGATCAGGAAGGGTTCATAAACTTCTTCGATGGTGCCTGCATCTTCACCCAGAGCGGTGGCAATTGTCGTCAGTCCGACGGGACCGCCGTTGAATTTGTCGATGATGGTCAGCAGAATTTTATTGTCGATTTCATCTAATCCGTATTTGTCTATATTTAACGCTTCCAGCGCATAGCAGGCGATGGCTTTGTCGATTTTTCCGCTGCCTTTGACCTGCGCAAAATCGCGTACTCGACGCAAGAGTGCGTTACAGATACGGGGTGTTCCGCGACTGCGCGAGGCGATTTCGATTGCCGCATTGTCGTCGCAAGCTACTTCTAAAATGCCTGCCGAGCGTTTGACAATAGTGGTTAGCGTATCGACGTCGTAATATTCCAGATGCAGATTGATGCCGAACCGCGCCCGCAAAGGCGAGGTCAGCAAACCGCTTCGGGTAGTCGCGCCGACCAATGTAAACGGTTCCAAATCAATCTGAATGGAGCGGGCGCTCGGACCTTTATCTATCATAATATCGATGCGATAATCTTCCATTGCCGAATACAGATATTCTTCTACGACCGGACTTAAACGGTGGATTTCGTCGATAAACAGCACATCGTTGCGTTGCAACGAAGTCAGGACGCCTGCCAAGTCGCCGGGTTTGTCCAAGACGGGACCCGACGTGATTTTGAAGCCCACATTCAGTTCGTTAGCGATGATATTGGAGAGTGTGGTTTTGCCCAAGCCCGGAGGTCCGTGCAGCAAGACGTGGTCTAATGCTTCGCCGCGCATCCGAGCCGCCTGAACGAAGATTTTCAAGTTTTCCACGATCTTTTCCTGACCGCTGAAACTGATAAACGACAAGGGGCGCAGGGCGTTTTCAAACTCTTTTTCCTTATCGTTGACGTTGAGTGAATGTATGTTATAATTTTCCATTAGTGCAATTTTTGTGCGAATTGAGGGTCAAAGGTACAATAAAAACATCAGATTTCCAAAGTTATTGATGGCTTTTTAGTCAGTATAGCGCCAATCGATAATCGGTCGAAATGACCTGAAATTCGGTACGACGATTGATTTGGTCGGCGATTGCCTGCTGCAAGGGTTCGAGTGTCGCGATAAATTCTTCGGACAGCAGTTGTCCTTCGGGCAGGAAGGCATATTTTTCCGCCATCGCTTTGCTGACGGTTGTCGGCTGCGATTTTCCGTAACCTTTGGCGGTCAGACGGTCGGCGGCGATCCCGCCTTTGATCAGATAATCGACGACCGATTGGGCGCGGCGTTGCGAGAGGTTGTTGTTGTATTCTTCCGAGCCGATGCGGTCGGTATGCGCCGCCAATTCGATCGTTACATTCGGGTTGGCGTCCAACAGGGCGATCAATTCCGTCAATGCTTCTTGCGATTCTTTGCGCAAGGTAGCTTTATTGAAATCGTAGAAAATGTTTTCTATCAGCACCGGTTTGGTGATCGACGGCAGGCTGAAATCGACATAATAAATTTCGCTTTTGGTCGTATCCGGCACGCTCAAAGTCTGTTTTTGATTGAGATAGCCGGGGGCGCTTGCCATCATCACATAATCCATTCCGGGCAGTACTTCCGTATAATAAGTGCCGTCGGAACGGACATAGAGTTTTTGGTTGCTGCCGTCTTTTCCGACAATCCGCACCATAGCGCTGTCCACGTCTTCATCGTCGCGATTCAGCACCCAGCCTTCCACGCCGGCATAGACGCCGGGCATTTCAAACGAATAGATATGGTCGCCGCCGCGTGCATCGTTGCGGTTGCTGCTGAAAAATCCCGACTCTTTGATGCCTGCAAAAGTGATACCGAAATCGTCGGCGCAACTGTTGATCGGCGATTTCAGATTTTCTACACGCCAGCCATCCTGATAGGGATTGGCTTTGAAAAGATCCAAGCCGCCCATCCCCGGATGTCCGTCGGAGGCAAAAAACAACACGCTATCGGCTCGCATATAGGGAAACACCTCGTCGCCCGCCGTATTGATGTCGGGACCCAGATTTTCCGCCGCCCACGAGCCGATGTTGGCGATCGAAATGCGCCATATATCTTTGCCGCCATAGCCGCCGAGTTTGTCGGACACAAAATAGAGATAGCCATCGACGCCAACCGCCGGATGGGCTGCCATCGTCAGCGAATCGGAGAAAATATTGACTTTTTCTCCCTGGCTCCAATCGGCGCCCGAGCGCGAGGAAATCCTGATTTCAGCGGTCTGCGCTTTCGACGAGTCTGCCGGACAGAAGGTGTAATACATTTGGCTGCCATCCACCGAAAACGAAACGCTGCCTTCGTCGTATTCGGTATTGACGCTTTCGAGCGGCTCGGCTTTCTGCCATTGCTGTTTTTCGTTTTGTTTAAAAACAAATAAATCGTTGTTTTTCAAGCCGGTTATCGGACTTTTTTTGTCGCCCAAAGCTTCTTTGCGCGAAGATGAGATATAGAGTTCGTCGAATTTTTCACCATGCAGCATCGGACAAAATTCGCCTTCGCGGGAGTTAAATTTGTCCATTTTTTTGACGGTGTATCGCGTAGGATGGGCTTTCCAGTCCAAAGCGGCTTCGCAGCCCAAGAGTCCGTTTTTTGCCAAGACGTCGTCGGGTTTCCACGCTAAAAAGTTGTTGTATTCCTTGACGGCTTCGGGGTAACGTCCCAATTTTTGCAGGAGTTGCGCCCGTCGCAGCATAATGGTGCTGTCGTTATAGTCGTAGCGCAGGGCATTGGCATAACCGCTCAAAGCGCGATTGGGACTGTTTGCCAAACGGTAACATTCGCCGATATGAAAGGCGATGACGCCTCGCAAATACGTCTTTTTGGAGGGGGTTTTGGCATATACTTTCCGATAGATTTGTCCCGCATCAAAATATTCGCCGCGCTCTTCACGGGCGACAGCGTCCTTGAGCTTTGCCGTATTGCACGAATACAGGCAAGCCGTCGTCAAAAAAACGATGAACGGAAACAGATATCGATTCATTCCTGTGGCATTTATATGCCATTTAAACTGATTTTTAAATGATTTATTGTGATAGCAGGAAGGCAGCTCACACATTCGGATTCCAAAATTGCCAACCGGCAAAAGCTTGCAGCAGCAACATTTCCAGCCCGTTTTTGGTGGTGGCGCCCTGTTTTTTCCCCAGTTTCATAAACATGGTTTCCTGCGGATTATAGAGCAAATCGTACAAAAAATGGCGGTTGGTAACGTGTTCGTAGGGGATCGGCGGATAGGCGTCGACATCGGGATACATGCCTACCGGCGTACAATTGACGATGAGTTTGTGCTGATCCATGATTTCGGGCGTCAATTCTTCGTAAGTCAGAAAATTTTCGTCGGATTTTTTGCGCGAAACATAAACGGCGGTCAACCCCAGCTGTTTCAAACCGAAATAGACGGCTTTGGCGGCGCCGCCTGTTCCCAAAATCAGCGCCGATTTGTGTCGCGGAAACAACAGCGGCGCAATAGATTCTTTGAAGCCGATGATGTCGGAATTGAAGCCGGTCAATCGGATTTTGCCTCTTCGGCTGCGTTCTATTTTGATGACATTGACGGCGCCTATCAGTTTAGCGTTTTCGCTCAGCTTATCTAAATAAGGGATGACGCGCTCTTTGTAGGGGATGGTTACATTTAAGCCTTTCAGTTGCGGCTCCGAATCGATGATGTTTTTAATTTCTTTGATGTTGGAGATTTCAAAGTTCACATATTTTGCATTGATAAATTCCGATTTAAATTTATCGTTGAAATACTCCATCGAAAAAGAGTGGGACAGCGGGTATCCGATTAATCCGTATTTATCCATTGATATTCAGCGATTGAGATAGTTGTTGATATTGTTAAATATGCGATCCGGCAGGTCGATCGTATTGTCGGCTTTGACAAATGTTTTGCCGGTGATGTGTTCGTAGAGTTCGATATAGCGTTCCGAAACGCTGTTGCAATATTCGGGCGTCATGGTGGGAACTTTCTGACCGGTTTTACCTTGGAATCCGTTTTCCATCAGCCATTTGCGGACAAATTCTTTCGACAGTTGTTTTTGTTCTTCGCCTTTTTCAAATCGTTCTTGATAGCCTTCTGCATAGAAATATCGTGAAGAATCGGGGGTATGAATTTCGTCAATCAGATAAATTTTGCCGTCTTTTTTGCCAAATTCGTATTTGGTATCTACGAGAATCAAGCCTTTTTGGGCGGCGATTTCCGTGCCGCGTTGGAAGAGGGCTTGCGTATATTGTTCCAACTGTTCGTAGTCTTCGCGGCTCGCCAAGCCCTGCGCGATGATTTCTTCTTTGGAAATATTTTCGTCGTGTCCTTCGTCGGCTTTGGTTGTCGGCGTGATGATGGGTACAGGAAATTTTTGATTTTCCTTCATTCCTTCGGGCAAAGCGACGCCGCAAATCGAGCGGGCGCCTGCCTTATATTCACGCCAGGCGCTGCCGGTGAGGTAGCCGCGAATCACCATTTCCACTTTGAACGGCTCGCAACGCAGTCCGACGGTTACCATCGGGTCGGGCGTCGCCAATTTCCAGTTGGGAAGAATATCGGATGTCGCATCTAAAAACTGTGCGGCAATCTGGTTTAAAACTTGCCCTTTATAGGGGATGCCTTCCGGCAAAATCACGTCGAACGCCGAAATGCGGTCGGTAGCAATCATCACCAAAATCTCTTGCCCGATAGCATAGACGTCGCGAACTTTCCCGTGATAAACACTTGTTTGTCCGGCGAACTGATAATCAGTTGTTACTAAAACATTAGAATGGTTCATTTGAATGAGCTTTGAAATTTGAACGCGCAAAGATAGCATAAAATTTTGAAAATACACACAAACACATAAAAATATTGTGTAGTGTTTCGACCGTCATTGCGGCGAAAGCTGCTGTCTCCCGTGAATTGTTAAATAAAAAGAGGCTATCTCAAAAATAGAAAAACCGCGTCATTCCGGTGAAAGCCGGAATAACACGGTTTTTGAGACAGCCTCTTAATGCGGAGCGACTATTTGAAAATAATCTGGCATTTCGATTTGGGCGTTGTGTCGTCCAATTCCCAATCGCCATCGACGAGACCTCGAATTTCGTATTCGTCGGCGTGATGATTGACGGTTGTTGTCAAGTCCATTGAACTTGGCGCACCCGTAATGTCGGGATTGAGCAGGTTGACATACAGCAAACCGGTGGCGGCAGTGTTGCGCGTTACTTTGACGGCTTTCACGCCTTTTTTGGTTTGTGCCCAAGTGAGAGAATAAGTACCTGCACCGTCGGGTGTCAAGGTTTGTCCCTCAAAAGAGACTGTGTAGTCCGTACCGGCGACGAGTGGCGTAGCATTTGCCGCATCGTTCACAATCCAGAAATAACTTACCGCATCATAGCTGCGCACCCTTTCGCTGTGCAGTTGAATTTCGACTTGGACGGTATTGGCTTCGGCGCTTGTAACCCAACCGCGGGCGGTCGTTCCGTAGGTTTTCCCATTGTCATTCAACAAGCCCCAGCGGGCGGCGCCGTCGCTTTCGATTTCGCAGATGTAATAGTCTGAAAACACGGTCGTTGTGCTACCCGGAGTGCTTTTGAAGAAACCCACATAATAGATGTGTTCCATTGCGGGGTCGCCGTCTCCCCAGATATTGTCTTTTTCGCAGCCGGTTGCCACGACGATGGCGACAAGCGCTGTCATTAGATATATTATCTTTTTCATATTTCTAATATTTTACTGTTAAACATTTAATTTCCTTCGAGCCAGCCTTTGTTTTGCTTGATAGCGCCTTCCGACTGTGCGATTTCAAACACCGGAATCGGATAGAAATAATCCTTTTCGGGGTCGAATTTGCGCACGGAAGATTTTTGTACTACGAAGATGCCGTCTTCTGGATAAGGCACAATTTGTTCGCCGTCAAGTTTTCCGGTAGCGTCCGTACAGTTGGGCAAGAAACCGTCTTTGGCGTCAGCTGTTTCGACGCATTTGGCGCCTATCAGAGCTTTCGGCAAGAGTGTTTCCGCCGTTTTCCAACGAATAAGATCCGTATAACGCACATTTTCGCCCATCAATTCCACGCTGCGTTCGCGACGAATTTCGGTCAGCATATCCAATCCGTTGGCACTGACAAGGCTGTTTGTGAGTTTCACGTTCCAGCCGGCGCGTTCACGGAGGGCATTGACTGTTTCGTCCAATTGTGCGTCGGTGATGTTGCCATTGTATTCATACAAGGCTTCTGCATAAGCGAGCAGGATTTCTCCCCAACGGATAATGATTCTGTCGGTATAATCTTTGCTGGCGCCCCAGCGTTCGCCGATGAACATTTTCTTCATCTGATAGCCTTGCGGACGTTGCGAATTGAAGGGCATAAAGGCATTTTTACCGACATTCGGATGCAGCCAACCGATCAAGGAGTGTGTTTCCAAGGGATCGCTGATTGTCCAGATGGTCATTGCCAAACGCGGGTCGCGATGCAGAATGATATCGTTGAACGATGTTTCGGGTGATACCACATTGGCAGGATTGGTTTTTTCACGAGGAAGACCATCGTCATACAGGAACAGATCGATCACATTGCGACTCAGGGCGTAAGTACCTTCGCTGTCGCCGGAAAAACTGTGATTGGTATAGCCTGATCCCGAACCGCCGTTAGGTCCGTAAGCCTTGGCAAAGATAATTTCTTTGTTGTTGGCGGGGCTTTCTTCGATGAATTGCCCTAAGAAAGGCGGGATGCCTGTGGTATAAGTCGCTTTGTAGAGTTCATGACCTTCGGCTTTGAGCAAGTCATAAGCGTCGATTGCCTCTTTCAAGTGATTTTTCCAATTGGCGCCGAGATTGTGATATTTCTGCATGGTACCTTCAAACAGTCCGATGCGCACGATCAAGCCCAGCGCGGAAGAGCGCGTAACGCGACGGCGGTCAAACTCGTCGGTCGTCGTCCACGCGGCGCGTGTCGGCAAGTAGGTAGCGGCAAATTTGAGGTCGTCATAACATTGCTGAATCACTGTTTCGCGCGGGGTGCGTCCCATCTTCAAATCGGCGTCATAAACGCTGGTGAAGACCTTTGTGATCAAAGGCACGTCGCCATATTTGCAGACCAAATTGAAATGTTCGTAAGCACGGAAAAAATAAGCTTCTGCGATCCAACGATTTACCACGCTTTCGGAAAGCGAAGACGCTTTGCCTTTTTCGATGATGTTGTTAGCGATAAAGATGCGCTTGTAGGGATCGGTCCAATCATCAGCACTTGTGGCAGGCGTAGAGCGTGAGCCGTCGCTGATGACGTCAAACGATTTCATCACATATTCGTCGGAACGGCTGTCATGCGATCCGTAGGATAGCTGATAATACATCTGATTGCAAGCGCCTTTGAAGTCGGTTTCCGATTTCCAGAAATTGGCGTCCGTCATTTCAGACTGTGGCGTAACATCCAACAAGTCGTCGCAGCTCGCAAAAAATGTTGCGCTAACGGCTGCGAATACGAAATATAATACTATATTTTTCATCTTTCTTTGTATTTAAAATGTAACACTGATACCTGTCGTCCATGTCCGGAAGAAGGGATAATATTGCTTGGTTGCCTGATTTTTCACTTCCGGGTCAAACACTTTCAACATATTGGTATGTTCCCAAACGTCTGCTCCCGAAACAAACACCCGTAACGACGAGATGTAGTTTTTGATGACGGGGATGGTATAACCGAGTTGTATGTTTTTCAACCTCAGATAGGCGCCGTTTTGCAGCCAGCGGTCGGCATACTGATAATTGCCGGTTGCTGATCCGGGTTCATAAGGACGTGCAAAATAAGCATTCGGATTATCTTCTCGCCAATAGTCGCGATGAACCGTCCAAGGCATTTCATAAGAGTAATAGAGCGGGGCAAGAGCATCGGCATTGATAAACAATGAGCGTTTGCCTACGCCTTGGAAGAAGATCGAGAAATCGAATCTTCTCCATTGCAAGTCGATAGTGAAACCATAGAGATAGCGGGGGTCGGCGCTGCCGAGGTAAACCAAGTCGCCGTGATTTTCGGGAGTTCCGTCGCCGATACCGATGACGTGGTCATTGTTGCCTTGCGGTAAGAATTTGACGTCGCCTCCATCTACATTGGCGTCGTTCCAGATTTGATAGCCCGGATGTGCCGCCTTATAGTCCAAATATTCTTGGCGGCTGCTCCAGAATCCGTCGGTTTCGTAGCCCCAGAGGGAGTTCAGCGGATAGCCTTCCAAGAGCGTTACGGTGCCTGCCGTAATGACCGATGCGCCGTCGTATTTGACCAATTTGTTCTGGCTGTCGTCCAAAGAGACGCCCACGCGGTATTTGACTTCACCGATTTTGTCCGCCCAACTCAGACCGATTTCCCATCCCCACGTTTTGAGTTCGCCTACGTTTTGTGTCGGCACGGTAACGCCCACGATATGTCCTACCTGCATATTGGCAAGCATATCGCTGTTGCGTTTCCAATAATAATCGGCGGTGAAACCCAAGCGATTGTTAAGGGCATTGACGTCGATACCGATGTTGGTGGTGGTGATCGTTTCCCAAGTTACGCTGGTGGAAGCCATAGCGTCTTGATAGTAGCGACCGGTACCGAAAATAGTGCTGTTGCTGATCAATCCGTAATAAGGATAATAGGTACTGTTCAGCACGGTGCTGTTACCGAGTTGTCCCCAAGAAAGACGCAATTTCAGGTTATCGACAGCTTCTTTTAAGGATTCAAAGAACTTTTCTTCGCTGACACGCCAAGCGGCAGACGCCGACGGGAAGTTACCGAAACGGTCGCCGGGGGCAAGTCTCGAACTGCCGTCGCGACGGATCGTTGCTTCTGCCAAATAGCGTCCTGCATAGTCGTAATGCACACGTCCGAAGAGCGACGCCATCTTCCATGGCTGCACCAAATCGCTCAACACGGAATTGGATGCCGTTCCCGAATCATAATAGTTGAAACTGAAAAAGTCGTTGGACAACAGATTTCTTGTTCTGCCGGTGATCTGATCTTTCAAATACTGTTCATAAGAAGCGCCCGCCAAAAGGGTAATGGCATGGTCGTCGATTTTCAAATCATAATTGATCAAGGCTTCCAATTTATCCTGATAGGAATTGTATTTGGATTTTTCTACAAATCTGGGATTATTGACGGAATAAGCACCTGCACCACCGCCTCTGACTTCGCCGTTTCTACCCATACCGGCGACATGACGACCGTCGATTTCCTGACTGTAGTATCCGGCGTCGCGGGAAGCATTCAGGTCAATGGTTAAGCCTTTGACCAAATTTTTCACATGCAGACCGAAATTCCCGATGAAATGGGTAGTGTATTGGTTGTTTTCGCCGCCATATTTCATGATTTCTATGGCATTGCGTTGCAGGTCGGCGCTATACGGATTGACGTCGTAGTTGCTGTCTTCTTTTGGAAGATAAATCAATTGGCGTGCGCGGGCAGTGTACAAAGTACCCAACAAACTTGCCGACCCGACAGACGATTGGGCAGTATGCCCGTTCTGATAGCTTGCCTGCAACGAGAAATCGAGGTATTTGTTCAGCTCTGTGGACAAATTGGCACGCAGATTGTAGCGCGAATAGTCGTCGGCGCCGTATTTCATCAAACCGTTTTTGGTGTAATAACCGGCTGACACATAATAGAGCGTTTTCCCTGAACCGCCGCTTGCAGAAACGGCATGGCTTTGCTGGGTAGTGTAGTCGTTGGTGCCCTCGTTCAGCCAGTTACTGCTTGCACGAGCATCCCACCGCGCTCCGTTGGGGCGGTAGTTGTAGTTGGGATTACCGATCCACGAGGTTTGTTCGGGGGTTTGTTCTGCCCCTCTGCCCACACGCGAAATGTTGATAAACTCCTGTTCTTCCCAAGAACTCATGCGTTGCGGCATATTGCCCGGAAGATTGACGCCGAAAGAGCCGTTGTAAGAAATTTTGGCGCTGCCATCGGTCGCTCGTCCCTGTTTGGTTTTCACCAAGACAACGCCTGCAGCGGCACGTGCACCGTAAATGGCTGCCGACGCTGCATCTTTCAGGACGGAAATTGACTCGATGTCTTCCGACTTGACCATTCTCAAATCGCCCTCAACGCCATCGATCAAGATCAGAGCGTTAGCGTCGTTAGCCGACGAAAAACCGCGAATACGGAGCGAGGTACTCGTCGCTTCGTTGCCGGGCTGCCCGCTGGTACGCAAAACCGTAACACTCGGCATTTGCCCCTGCAAAGCAGTCAAAGCATCGGTGTTGGTTTTCGACACGACGTCTTTACCGGCAACCTGCGAAACAGAACCGGTCAGCGTGGCTTTTTTCTGGGTACCGTAACCCACGACGACGACTTCGCCCAAGGCTTGGGACGATTCGCTCAAGGTTACATTGATTTGAGTTTGATTACCTACTTTGATTTCTTGAGAGTTGAAACCCAAGTAAGAAAAGGTTAAAACGGCATTGCCGTCGGGGACAGATACGGAATAGTTACCGTTAATGTCCGTTAGCCCCCCACCGTAACTTCCTGAAACAGAGACAGTTACGCCGATAAGAGGCTCCCCGTTGGTATCGATTACTTTCCCTTTGACGGTTTGAGCAGCCGATACGTTTGTCGCAAAGGTGGCGACAATCACCAACAACAATAGCTTTACGATTAGATGTGTTTTTGCAAAGTATTGTTTTCCTTTTGATATTAGATTCATAAATCTTTAATAATTAAATTAAACAATAATATTAAATCAATTTTTGTTTCATAGCGGCGAATGATTTAATAAGTCCTCCGCAGTGCATATCCCTATACACTAAAAATGATTAACTGTTTTTCGTGGCACCTCCTTTTTTAATTGATGAGACAATTTTACGGCGACAAATGTATGTATTATTTTTTAGACTACCAAATTTTTTAACAAATAATTTTTTCAATGATTAGTGATTGATGTAGTTTGTAGTTTATAGTTTATAGTGGGTAGTTTATAGTGGGGATACGCCGAATTTGTAGGGATTATTGAACATTATCGTATTTATTGCCTTACCGACTTTTCCCGCAGGGAAAACACTTTATTAACCGTAGGTTTCAACCTACGGTAGAAGATGTTACTGCAAGCCCGCGTGCCGCAGGCACGCCACTTATACGGCGACCAAGTGTCGTCCCTGCGGGACGAGTGGCAGGCGTATTGCATTCTCCGTAGGCTAAAGCCTACGGTTAATAAAGTATTGTCCCTGCGGGACATTTGGGTAACATATCCGATATTCATTTGCTTTTTTATTACTACTATAAACTACAAACTACCTCCGTCGCGTTCATAGTTTTCTTCCCTTTCTTGGCATCAAATCCTTCTTCGAGGAAGAACTCGACTTGCTTTCCAACCTGTGCTAATGCCGGTTTTCCCTTGAAATCGCGCATCGAAAAATAGTACGATTTCCCTTTTGCTGTTTCCACAAATCCGGCTTTACCTCCGGGCAAAATCGTTTTTATCTTTCCTTCTAACTTCTGACTTCTAACTTCTAACTTTCTCCAAACTTCCACCAACTTTTTCTCATAGAAAATATCGTCGCTGATGTCGGGTGTTTTGA
>JAISUM010000100.1 GCA_031272095.1 Candidatus Symbiothrix sp.
TTCAATACAATCGCTGCTACGGTTTATGAACATCACGAGGAGATTCTCAACTTCTTTGTCAACAGAAGTACAAATGCTTCTGCTGAATCTTTCAATGCCAAGATCAAAGCGTTTAGAGCGTCTTTGAGAGGGGTGGTTGATATTAATTTCTTCCTTTTTAGATTGTCTATGATTTATGCTTAAACACATATTTTTGCCGGTGAGCCAAAAAAACAACATTCTGGCAGAAGGTATAATTATAGAACGCTCGGCACGCAAAACACCCCGTTATGCACGTATTGACTTGCGCAAGTACGGCGAAGAACTTCGTCCGTTTTTTGAAAGTAAAGGTATTCAACTGACGGAAGAAATCAAATTTACCGAAAAACTCAAAAAATCAATGTGGGAAGCCGATCACGGGGAATTGGTTAAAGGAGATAGAAACAAACTGTGGGACATATGAAACCTTATCAGTACATCGAAACCAAAACCGCTTTGCAAGACAAGAAAATACTCAAATCCATGCCAAAATCTGTCAAATCAAAATTTGAATATTTGTTTGACGAAATTCTTGACAACCCCAGAAACCTTTCTGCAATCGGTAATCCGGAAGCATTGAAACACTGAAAATACGAGACTTACTCGCGAGAACTTACCAAAAAAGACCGTATAGTCTATGAAATGCGCAAAGGCGCAGATTTTGAAATGCCCGAAGCAGACGAAATACTCTTATTTCTGCAATATCTGGGGCATTACGAAGATCAGTAATCTCATTCTTCATCTGAATCATATTAAAATCACAGTTCAGACCTGTTTTCTAAAACATTTATGTAGTTTCCATCCTTATAATCCTACATTTTTGTAGGATTTTTTTTGCGTCTAATAATTACATAATTAGTTGATTTTCAATATAATAAACACATTGGCACGGCTTTTGTATTGCCAAATAATAGAAATTAAAAAAATAATCGTTCCTTTTCAGGCAGCACGTTATCTTTTTAAGTTTAGAACGAACATCATAAAATAAATTTTTAATAGGAAAAAGGCAATGAAAAAGTTGATTATTAAACTAAAAATGAGCGCCCTGTGCGCTACGCTATGTGTCGCCGCAATGCAGGCGCAAACCATTTCGCGTACCATCCACATCGAAGTACCCGGCTCGCTGCCCGACTCGCTCTCCGAAGAAGATCGCGCCACCATCACCGACCTCGTCGTTACCGGCGTCATCAACAGCACCGATTTCAAGGCGATCAGAAATATGGCAGGCGGGAAAAATGCAGTGGGAATGGCAGAGGTGATCAAAACTTATCCGGGCAATCTGCAATACCTCGACCTGTCGGGCGTGGAATTTGCCACCGGCGGCGACTTTTACTACAACAACGGATCGGCAGGCAATCCGCAGTACTTCACACTGACGCCCGGAGTGATTACCGATATGATGTTTTCCGGTTGTGAACGCTTGAAACGCTTGGAACTTGATTCCACGCTCACCGGCTACGGCGGCATATTGTCCATAATCGGCGCTTTCGACCTGTGTGCCAATTTGGAATACATTACGCCATTACCCAATGCTACAAAATTTGGGGTGCAGGCATTTCTGGGTTGTATCAACCTGAGAGACATCTTGATTCCGGAAGGGGTTACCATCATTGATCACAACTGTTTTAATCAATGCAAGGCGCTTACAAAACTTACATTTCCAAGCACGCTTACTGCTTTTGGCGATTTGGCTTTTTATTCTTGCTCTTCTCTTACAGAACTTCATTTTTTAAGTCAAACACCCCCATCCGGAAATATTTCTCGATGTTTCAATAAATCTAATGCGGAAAATTGTATTGTCTATGTTCCCAAAGGCGCATTGGAAGCCTATTCCTCGTTTCAAGGCGTTTTCAAAGCCGTGCTTGAAGAAGGCGACAAATTGCCGGAGGAGGCAACCTTCTTCGTTGCTTTCGATGCTCGCGGCGGAAATGCTGTCGATACGCTGTTTTCGATTGCAAGCGACGCAACAATCGACGCGCCGGAAAATCCTGCCAAAGACGGTTTCAGTTTCGAGGGCTGGTATGTCGATTCGCTTTATACCGCCGAATGGGATTTCGCAACTTCGACCGTCGTTTCAGATACTACGCTTTATGCCAAATGGAACGCCGATATTGTAGAATCGATCAATGCGCCAACAAATGCAGGCGTCAATATTTTCCCCAATCCGGCAACAGATAAAATCTTCATAAAAGGCATATTGCAAGGCGAAAAAATTGTCATTACAGATATTTCAGGTAAAACGCTGATTTCGGAAACGGCAAACGACGAGGCAATTATCTCGGTCTCGTCGTTGGCAAAAGGTTTGTATCTTATAAAAACAGGCAATAATACAACAAAATTTATCAAGGAATAAAGATTGTTTTAGGTTTATAAATTTAATAATTAAATGATTATGAAGAAGAAGATTCTAAAATGCAGCCTTCGGGCTGTGGCAGTCGTCGGCATTGCAACAATGCTGACCGCAGTGAATGCGCCTCATTCGATGGCGCAGTTGAAAATGGGAAAAGTTACCGACGTCAGCGGTAATACTTATAGTACCGTAGTGATAGACAGTGTAGTGTGGATGACGCAAAATCTCGTCACTACAGTGTATCTGGACAGTTCTGGGATTGCGTATAATCCTAATCCACAGACTTATGCTGCCGATGATTGGGAGGCTTACTACAAGTATCCTAATGGCGATCCGGCAAACATTGGCGATTACGGTTTGCTGTATTCGTGGGGAGCGGCATTTGCCAATGTAGATGGCGTGTCGGCGCCCAAACCGATTTGTCCGTCGGGATGGTCGATTCCTACGGTGGACGATTGGGCTGCAATTACTTCCGCCGTTATTGACAGTTTCAACGTACAGTATGCCGGTGAATGTAATACGTCCAGGTATGCTTACATTGATACGTTGATGAAATGTTGGACGCCCTCGTTGGTGATGCCGGGAGGCTCAGGCGCTGTGTATTTTCAAATCGACACGACCGGCACTGTGTCGCGCGGACAGTTCCGCAATGTCAATACCCTTTCGTTGCGTTGTGTGCAGTATCTCAGCCCTGCGCCCGGGACGCAAACGGTGGAAATCAGCACCATTGATCCCTACGCAAGTTTGGAAGCCGCCATAGACTCGGTATATGGCACGGACTACAGCGACATCGGCACGCTGATTGTTCACGGCGGCGTATTGCAAACAGCAGATTTTACGTTTATTCGCGACAGCATCAACAATGTGGCTACCGTAATGCTGACCGATTCCGCTACTATTGCCGACAATGGCGGTATCCCAACACAAACTTTCGCATCCAAGCAATGGTTAAGTACGGTGGTTTTGCCCGACAACACTACGTCGATAGGCGCAAACGCTTTCGCCAACTGCTCGCGATTGGTAAATGCCGACATCTACAACACGGCGGTAACTTCCATCGGCACATCCGCTTATGCAAGTTGCGATTCGCTGAAATATATCGGATTGCCGGAAACGCTGACAACTATCGGAGCGTCGGCTTTTTCAGGCTGTACGACATTAGATTTGATAGAGATTCCGGCGGCGATAACAAACATTGGCGCAAGCGCATTTGCAGGTGATTCCGGTTTGAGGTATGTAGCTATCTTTAAGACACTTCCTCCTACTGCCGATCCCAGTTCTTTTCCAAGTGGTTTATCATTGTATGTACCGACGGGGACTGTCGGCTTCTATGAAGATTGGACTGTTGCATCGTGGTCATCTATTGTTGGTATTACCGATGTTGTTGACAGTCTTGACACTTCCATTTACGGCGCATATACCGACCATAGCAATGCCAAAGGCGCCTCGTTCCCGATAGGCACCAATGCAAGTCAGGCGCAGATCAGAGGGCTGTTCAAATTCACCGGCGTTACGGGCATCTCATTGACGATGGATTCCGTCAGTGTTTCGTTCTTTTCCACTTCCATTGCAGCCGGAAATACAGAAGAAGTATCCCTGTCGCTCTATGTGGTCGATTCCACCAAAGTATGGCAAGAAGGAACTTCCAATGCCGACAGCACGGGATACAGCCCCGGCACGGGCGCTCCGGCGACAACCAACGACGCCACTTGGCTTGATTATTCTTACGATACATCAATGTGGGCAACCGCAGGCGGCGACTACAATGCGACTGCCGACGCCGGCATCTCGTTTTCGGGCGGCATACAGGGCGGCGGACAATATCTGACGCTGTCGAGCGAGGCTATTGTTGTTACCGTGAAAAATTGGATAACAACGCCCGCTTACAACAACGGTTGGATAGCCATCGGCAAGGAAGACGCTCGAGCCACCGGCATCACCGTGCATACACGCGAAGCGGCATTGGCGCCCTTCTATCTGCCAAGAATACGAATATTTACAGCAGAATAATAAAATTTCTACCGAGTAAAGTATAGTAAATAAAAATACAAGAAAATGAAGAAGATTAAATATTATTTCGTTTTATTAGGTATATTGTGCGCAATATCCGCTTTCGCTGACAATATTGCTTCAGGCACAATAAGAAATGTAGCCAACGATGGCGATATAAATTGGGTGATTGATGAAAATTATGTACTAACCGTGAGTGGCATTGGCGCTATTCCGGATTATTCGGCAGCAAGCAAATCACCTTGGGGATCGTATCGTACAAGTATCGAAAAAGTGATCATTGAAGATGGAATTACACATCTCGGCAAATTGAGTTTTGGAAATGTAATTAGTTGCGATTCAATCATTATGGCAAACTCCGTAAAAGTTTTGGGACAAAGTTGTTTTACTTGTAATGATAATGAAAATCAACAATTGTGTTATATTAAATTATCCGAAAATTTAGAAACGATTGAAACTAATGCTTTACGCTTTCTGTATTTGAGAGAAATAATTATTCCCGCCAGCGTTACTTCTATGCACGAAGATTCTTTTTTTGGTGCAGAATCTTTGACAAGTGTTCACGTTCAATGGGAAACGCCGCCTGTGATAAGCAGTAAACTTTTTCAGAAATTTGGCATTTTTTCATTCGGTTTATTAGATGATACGCTCAGAGTCCCTGACAACAAAGTAAGTGACTATCAGGAAGCAACATTGTGGAGCGATCAATTTACTGAAATTTTAGCAGAATCTTATGTGCCGTCTGCGCCTGCCACCTATTTCGTCGCCTTCGACACTCGCGGCGGCAGCCCTGTCGATACGTTGTTTGACGTTGAAAGCGGCGCCTTGATTGCTGCGCCCGAAAGTCCGCTCAAAGAGAGCTACACTTTCGAGGGCTGGTATGTCGATTCGCTTTACACGGCTGAATGGGATTTTGCAACTTCGACCGTTGTTTCCGACACAACGCTGTATGCGCTGTGGGCAGAAATTCCCGAGCCGATTGATGCCGGACGTGGCAATGTGCGCGACATCGACGGCAACTGGTACACTACGCAACTTTTCGGCTCGCTCGAATGGATGACCGAAAACCTGCGCGTTATCCACTGGAACGACGGCACGGAAATCCCTTACGGCAGCAAATACACGGCTGCTCCGGGCGCCAGCGAAGACTTTGTCAGTTATTATAAATATCCGAACAATGATTCGTCGTATGTTGCCGACTATGGTTTGCTTTACACTTGGAACGTCGCTTTCGACCACGAAGGCAATCCGCCTGCTACGGTCATTCCGCGCGACCTCTGTCCCGAAGGCTGGCGCGTTCCTACCCGCACCGAATGGGCGTCGCTCGGCGACAGCGCTTATTCAGGCGATTTGCTGACCGTTACCAATATTCCCTCCGAATTTAATCCGCAGTTTGCAGGCGATTTCAGTACCTACGGCTTTGGCAATTTCGGTACGCAAACCCTGTATTGGACGCCGGAACTGATGATGCCGGGAGCGGGATATGGCTGCAAATGGCTGTATATCAATGCATCGGATCCGACGACGATAGGACAGAGCAACAACCGCAACAACAATGCCAAATCGTTCCGCTGTGTGCGCGAGCCAAAAGCCGGTTTCCGTGTAGCATTCGACAGCGACGGCGGCTCTGAAGTCGATTCTGTGTTCCGTGTCGAAAGCGGCTCGCTGCTTGCGCCGCCCAAAACGCCCGCAAAAGACGGCTACACGCTTGCAGGCTGGTTTGCCGACGCCGAACATACCGCAGAATGGGATTTTGAAACATCGACCGTCGTTTCCGACACAACGCTGTATGCACTGTGGAAAGCAGTTTACACTGTTGCTTTCGATGCTCGCGGCGGCAGCGCAGTAGATACCTTGTTCTCCGTTGAAAGCGGCGCGACAATTACAGCGCCGGAAAGTCCGCTCAAAGACGGTTTTACCTTCGAGGGCTGGTATGTCGATTCGCTATATACCGCAGAATGGGATTTCGCTGCATCGACCGTTGTTTCCGACACGACGCTTTATGCGAAATGGGAGGCAAACAATCCGCCGGAGGGAATCTATTTGCCGACGGCTGCCGTCATCAGTATTTTCCCCAACCCTGCCGGACAATACATTAAAATAATCGGCATCAAGGGCGAAAAAACTTTGACAATCACCGATTTCACCGGAAAAACGCTGCTGACAGATAAAGTGAGCGACGGCGAAAACATCGCCGTAGGCAAACTTGCCGCAGGCGTGTATTTAGTGAAAGTCGATGGTGAAGTTTTGAAATTAATTAAACAATAGTGAAACATAATGAAACAGATGAAACGGATAAAAAGCAAATTTTATTATCCATTATTGATTATTCAGTGTTCGTTTATTCTGTTTTCCTGTCAGCAGGAAGATGAAGATCAGGTACCGAAGATTGTTTACAGCGCCGATATTTACGAGACGCGCGAATACAAGGTAGAACGGCATCCGCCCGTGGTGCGCAATGGCTTCGGAATGGATATTTTCCACCTTGGCAATTCATCTGCCGATACGCTTTATCTTGATGTTGACCTTCCGCCCTGGCACCCGAACAATCCGGGCGCCACGGGGTCGGAAGTCTATATCACCGATCCCGAAACAGGCGAGCGACAACTGTTTGAATACGACTTACTGTTTTACAACGAGTTCGCTTATGTTCATCAAGCCACCGGCGACTACTCCAACACCGGCTATCCCGTCATCTTTATGTACACCGACCCGAACAATGCGGCTAAATCAGTCAAAGCCGCAAGAGTTGGTCAGGGGATCGCCTGCTTCGAGGCTTTTACCGCCGACAGCATCGACAAGTACAAAAGCAATCTGAAATCAGATCCGCTCGTCGATTTGCCTGCGCTACGCACCGAACTGCATACCGCATCGGTTGAAGGCTCGATATTGATGCGGGAAGACGCCGAAGCGCTGTACAGTACGTTAGTCATCGGACACAGTTTTCGTCCAAACATCGGAGGGGTTTTTGACCTCCCCGATGTGAGCGACGAGGCGCAAATCGACTTGCAACCTGTGTATCTCGTTCAAACACGCGAAGGTTTGTTCGCAAAGTTTATGGTGAAACGATTCAAAGGAGTAGGCGTTGATACACAACGGCTGACGCTGACGTGGAAAGCACTTGATAGTGATTAGTGGTTAGTGGTTAGTGGTTAGTGGTTAGTGGGGGCGCGTCATCCCGCGCTTGACGCGGGATCTCCTGCTAATCGTTAAATTTTAATAATAAAAATAAACAAACAATGAAATCTAAAGAAATTTTTATCAGCATTTTAATGGCATTAGCGACCTTCTCGACCGCATTGGCGGAAGGTGTTGATGAAGGTCGCGGCTCTGTGTGCGACGTCGATGGCAATTGGTACACAACCAAAGTCTTCGGCTCACTCGAATGGATGACCGAAAACCTGCGCGTATTGCATTGGAACGACGGTACGGCAATCCCTTACGGCGCCGCCTACACCAACGCACCCGGTTCGAAAGAAGATTTTGCCGTCTATTACAAATTCCCCAACGATGACGCGCAAAACGTTGCCGATTACGGTATTCTCTACACTTTTAACGTCGCTTTCGACCACGAAGGCAACCCGCCCGAAACCGTCATTCCGCGCAACCTTTGCCCCGCCGGTTGGCGCGTTCCGACACGCACCGAATGGGCAACGCTCGGTACTGCCACTTACGACGGCGACTATGTTACCATCACAGGTATTCCTGCCGAATTTAATCCGCAGTTTGCAGGCGATTTCAACACCGGAGGCTTCAACGGTTTTGGCACGCAAACGCAGTATTGGGTTCCCGAATGGATGATGCCGGGCTATGGCTATGGCTGCAAATGGCTGTTAATCAATGCTTCGGATCCAACGACAATACAGCAGAGCAACAACCGCAACAACAATACAAAGTCTATTCGCTGTGTGCGCGAAGCACAAGACGCCAACGCAATTAATTCTCCGGCATCAACAAGCATAACCATTTTTCCTAATCCTGCCGGAGAATTTATTAAAATCAAGGGCGTTAAAGGCGAAGAAACGCTGACAATAAGCGATTTGTCGGGAAAAATCTTGCTGACGGAAAAAGTGAGCGAGGGCGCAAACCTTGCAACAGGCAAACTTGCCAATGGCGTGTATTTAGCAAAAGTCGGCGACGTGGTTTTGAAATTCATAAAACAGTAGGGGCGGCGATTTATCGCGCCCTGTGGATAGAATGTTATGTTACTGAAAATCATCGTTCAGACAATTCAGATATTATTGCTACTCATTCCCCTTGCGCTTCCCGCCCGCACCATCACCGATATGGCAAAGCGAAAGGTAGAGATTCCCGACAAATTGGAAAGGATATTGCCCTACGATTTCAAAACCAATCTGCTGCTTTTTCCGTTTGCCGGTAATCGAATGATAGCGAAGGCGATATCTCTGCGCGAATCGCTGACCGCCGACGACTATCGTTATATCCATCCCGAATGGAAAAAAATGAAAGAAATCGACTGCCGAAACATCGAAGAAGTGTTGAAAATGAAGCCGCAAGCGATTGTTGTAGGCTCGTTTGTCGATGACGGCTCGGCGATAGAAACCTACGAGGCGTTTGCCCGAAAAGCGCATATCCCGTTGATAGTGGTCGATTTGGAGTTGATGAATTTAGACAAAACAATGCTTTTCCTCGGCGAACTGCTCGACAAGCCGGACGAAGCAAAAGCCTGCGCCGATTTTCTGCGAAAAGTCTTGAACGAAACCGCGAAGATGACCGCCACGCCTGCCCGTCGCCGCGTGTATATGGCAAACGGTTCAAACGGATTGCGCACCGCGCCAAATACCAGCAATCACGCCGAACTGTTTGAAAAAATGCGCCTCGAAAATGTTGCCCGTTCAGCGCTCAACGCTCAAGGCTTCGCCGAAGTGTCCATCGAACAGATAATGCAGTGGAATCCCGAATACATCTTTTGCGTCGGCAAAGGCGAGACAAATCCCTATCGCGCGATCTACAAATCGGCGCTTTGGCGCACCATCGCGGCAACCCGACAAAAGCAGGTGTATTTCGTGCCGACCGAACCGTTTCTCTGGTTCGATATGCCGCCTTCGATCAACCGCATCCCCGGATTGATATGGTTTTCACAACTCTTTTACGGCGTTTCGGAAGATGCGGCAAAAGAAAAAATCAGAACTTTCTACCGCCTTTTCTATCGTTATGAATTAACTGACAAAGACTGGCAAAATCTATTCAAATGGTCGTGAGAAATAGTATATTGATAGTCCTTGCGCTGTTTTTTTCATCAGAAATCGCTGCCCAAAAACAGTGGTCGCTAAAAGATACGTTTCAACTGAAAGAGGTGCAGATTGAAGGCAAAACGGCTGAACGCATCACTTTCACGCAATCGTATTCGCAAACAACTATTGAAGAGGAAGTTATCGAAGAAAAAGTAGCAACGGCGCTTATCGACATATTGGAACAGGTACCCGGCATCACCAAGCGTGGCGAATATCATTCGCCCATCGCCTTGCGCGGACTTGGCGGCAAACGCCTGCTGATAACCAAAGACGGCAACCGACGAATGGGCAATTTTTCCGGCGGATTTATGGGGCAAAGCGTCAATGTTTACGACCTTGCAAAAGTGGAAGTCATCAAAGGTCCGGCGTCGGTCAAATACGGTCCGGGCGCAATCACCGGCATCATCAATTTGGAGAGCAAAACGCCTTTCCTCAATCCGGGCTTTCACGGGCGCGGACAAGTGATTTACGGCGCCAACAACAACGAACGAAGCGCACTCGGCAGTCTGTCCCTTGCAGGTTTCGACCACGCTTTTTCGCTCACAGCCCGCTTTCGCCAAGCCGACGATTATTATGCCGGACAATCTACCCTCGCCGAAAATTCGGAATATGCCGATAAAGACATTCGCGCAGCCTATTTCTACGAAGGCAACAACGCGCTGTCGGTCAATATCGAAAGTGAACTGCATCTCGGCGGACCTTGGGGACGACCTGTCGGCTTCAACGGTACAACGCTGATGCGGATGTACAACACCGACGACGACACTTGGCATTCAGCCCTGACCGCCGTTTATCGCCCCGAACAACAACTGCAACGCGCCGAACTGTCGGTCTATTACGACCACGAATATCGTCGGCAATTGAAAGATTCTTACGACGCCGGCAGCAACCGACTGTCGTACCGCGAAGATGTGCGCTACAGCAACGGCTACGGCGGCTGGCGCGGTCTGTCGGTGTGGTCGTTGCGCAAACATCTCGAACTGAACGTCGGCACCGACGGGGTGTTGTATCGCATCAGTTCGCCCACCGACTATACCGATTATTTTCTTGAATCCGAAATCCACAATCGCGTCTCAAAAGATGCAGGCGTCTTCCTTGCCGGACTTTTCGGCGAAGCGGAATATAAATCGCCGGACGGAAAGTTGAAAATGCGTGCCGGTCTGCGCGGCGATTTTTCGCGCATCAACGAAGGCGACGTACACGACACACTGCAAGTCGCAGGCAGGCGGAGCGACGTCTTCGCGTGGAACGGCACGATGGGCGTGGTGTACGAATTTCGGCAAAACATCTTTGCGTCCTTTCAGATCGCCCGCTCGTGCCGAATGCCCGACGCTACGGAAATGTTTATCGTAACCTCCGGCTCCGACGGCGTGATTTATGGCAATCCGTCGCTCAATCCCGAATACGGGCTGAATTTAGACGCCGGATTGAGAGGCGCTTACGGTATTTTTACTTTCGATTTCAGCATATTTACCAATTTTCTGAACGATTTTATTTCGCTTGAATATTGGCGAAATTCGGGACATAAAGGCATCAATTATACTTATTTGAATATCGACAAATCGCGAATTTTAGGCGCCGAACTTTCGCTCTCGGCAAAAATAAAAAACCTGTTTTCTACCCGCAATCGTCTGATTTACAACGGTACATTTGTTTATACCCAAGGCGATAATTTGAGCGACGATTTTGCTAACAGCGACCTGTCAAACTGGTTTTCCAAAGGCGTTCCGCTCCGCACCATTCCGCCGCTCAATCTGAATCAGGAACTCACTTTCAAGCGATTGACAAGCGCTTCGAGTTCGTTTTACATTGGCGGCGACGTCCGTTTTTATGCCACACAAAACCGCATAGCGCCCTCTGCCGACGGCGGTTATGTCTCGCCTGCGTATTGTCTGTTTGGCGCATCGGCGGGTTACAGCCTGAAAAAACGCATCACTTACGATATTCGTATCAAAGCCGACAACCTTGCCGACAACCGCTACCGCGCCTTCGAATCGCTGATTTACAGTATGGGCAGAAATGTGAAACTGTTGGTAACGGTGAAATTTTGAATTTGTCGCCCGAAAAGCGCTAATTTGAAAAAATTTATATTACCTTTGCAGAAAAACAACAGACATTCATTTGACTTATGATCAACCAACAAGTTCGGGTGCGATTTGCACCAAGTCCCACAGGACCGCTCCATATTGGCGGCGTCCGCACGGCATTGTATAACTATCTGTTTGCTAAACAGCATCATGGCGATTTTATTTTGCGCATCGAAGATACCGATTCGCACCGTTTTGTGCCGGGCGCCGAAGCTTATATTATTGAGGCATTCCGGTGGCTGGGAATTCGTTTCGACGAAGGAGTCGGAGCAGGCGAAGGCAAATTTGCACCTTATCGCCAAAGCGAACGCAAAGAAATTTACAAACAATATGTCCGCCAATTGCTCGACTCCGGCAAAGCTTATTACGCTTTCGATACGCCGGAAGAATTGGAAAAACGACGCGCCGAAACGCCTAATTTTCAATACGACGCCGCCACCCGCTCGACAATGAAAAACTCGCTGACACTGCCATCGGACGAGGTGAACGCCCGCCTGACCAAAGGCGAAAATTACGTTGTCCGCATCAAAATCGAAGCCGATGAAGAAATCGTTGTCCGTGATTTGATTCGCGGCGAAGTCAGAATAAATTCTTCTGTATTAGACGATAAAGTGCTGTGGAAATCGGCGGACGAACTGCCGACCTATCATTTGGCAAATATCGTCGATGATCATTTGATGGCGATCACACATGTCATTCGCGGCGAAGAATGGTTGCCGTCTGCCCCGCTCCACGTTTTGCTCTATCGCGCTTTCTCGTGGGAACAGCCGCAATTTGCGCATCTGCCGCTGTTGTTGAAGCCCGAAGGCAACGGTAAACTCAGCAAACGCGACGGCGACCGATTGGGCTTTCCGGTTTTTCCGCTGCAATGGCAAGATCCGCATACCGGCGAAATTTCGTCGGGCTATCGCGAAAAAGGCTACTTGCCCGAAGCCGTTGTCAATTTTTTAGCTTTGCTGGGATGGAACCCCGGCGACGACCGCGAACTGCTGACTATGCCCGAACTGATTGCGGCGTTCGATTTGGAAAAATGCAGCAAAAGCGGAGCAAAATTCGATTATAAAAAAGGCGAATGGTTTAATCATCAATATATTCAAGCGAAATCGGACGAAGACTTGGCACAACTTTTCCGCCCGATAGTGGAAAGCCATATCGGAACCGTGCCGCCGGATTGTCCGCTGACAAAAATCATCGGTTTGGTCAAAGAACGGGTCAATTTTATTTCCGAATTGTGGGAACAATCGACATTCTTTTTTGTGGCGCCGACCGTTTATGACGAAAAAACCGTCCGCAAACGTTGGAAAGAAGATTCCGCCCAACAGCTTACCGAACTGATCTCCGTTTTGGAATCCGTCGCCGATTTTCGAGCAAAACCTACCGAAGACCTCGTTATGGCTTGGCTCGAATCGAAAGGATATCATCTGGGCAATGTGATGAATGTCTTGCGATTAGCGCTGGTCGGAGAATCGAAAGGACCGCATATTTTCGATATTACGGAACTGCTTGGCAAAACGGAAGTCGTCCGACGCATCCGCAATCTGATAGCGACAATGACTGAATGAATTATCTTAAAATACATAAACTATATGGCAACTCCTCCTTTTAAGTATCAGGCGATGTTCCCGATGGGACACGACGATACAAAGTATTATTTATTGACGCGCGAAGGCGTGTCAACCACTTCTTTCGAGGGAAAAGAAATTGTAAAAGTAACGCCGGAAGCGCTCACCCGATTGGCAAATGCCTGTTTCCACGACTGTGCATTCTATCTGCGACCGGCGCACCAACAACAAGTGTCAGCCATTCTCGCCGACCCCGAAGCCAGCGAAAACGATAAATTTGTGGCGCTGACAATGTTGCGAAATGCCGAAGTGTCGGCAAAAGGCATACTGCCCTTCTGTCAAGATACCGGAACGGCTACCATCGTCGCGAAAAAAGGGCAGCAGGTCTGGACCGGCGGCGGCGACGAAGAAGCGCTGTCGTTAGGCGTTTACAAAACTTATACGGAAGAAAATTTGCGCTATTCGCAAAATGCCCCGCTGACAATGTATGTCGAAAAAAATACCGGATGCAATCTTCCGGCACAAATCGATATTCAGGCAACCGACGGCGATGAATATAAATTTCTCTGTATCGCCAAAGGCGGCGGCTCGTCGAACAAGACCTATCTCTATCAGGAAACAAAAGCCCTGCTCAATCCCGATACGCTGGAAAAATTTTTGGTCGAAAAAATGCGATCCTTGGGAACGGCTGCCTGCCCGCCTTACCACATCGCATTTGTCATTGGCGGCACCTCCGCCGATTTGTGCCTGAAAACCGTCAAATTGGCATCCACCAAATACTACGACCACTTGCCCACCGAAGGCAACGAAGGCGGTCAGGCATTTCGCGACGTCGAATTAGAACAGAAGATGTTGATAGCAGCACAACAAATCGGTCTGGGAGCGCAATTCGGCGGAAAATATTTGGCACACGACATTCGCATCGTCCGTTTGCCGCGACACGGAGCTTCTTGTCCGGTCGCGATGGCGGTCTCCTGCTCTGCCGACAGAAATATCAAAGCAAAAATCAATCGCGACGGCGTATGGATTGAACAATTGGAAACTTTCCCCGCGCAATATATCCCCGAAGAATATCGGAAGGCAGGTGAAGGCGAAGTCATCAAAATCAATCTTAATCGTCCGATGAAAGAAATTCTCGCCGAGCTGACCAAATATCCGGTAGCCACACGGCTTTCGCTCAACGGCACCATCGTTGTCGGTCGCGATATTGCCCACGCCAAACTGAAAGAATTGTTAGATAAAGGCGAAGATTTGCCGCAATACGTCAAAGACCATCCTATTTATTATGCAGGACCGGCAAAAACGCCCGCAGGAATGGCTTGTGGCTCGATGGGACCGACGACCGCCGGACGTATGGACTCCTACGTCGATTTGTTTCAATCGCACGGCGGCAGTATGATTATGGTGGCAAAAGGCAATCGCAGTCAGCAAGTTACAGACGCCTGCCGCAAACACGGCGGATTTTATCTTGGCTCCATCGGCGGTCCGGCAGCTATTTTAGCACAGGACAATATCAAAAGCATCGAATGTTTGGCTTATCCCGAACTGGGCATGGAAGCCATCTGGAAAATTGAAGTGGAAGATTTCCCCGCTTTTATTTTGGTAGATGATAAAGGCAACGATTTTTTTCAGAAATTGAAATAATCAACGTTTTATAACAGAAGAGGCTGCCTGCGATAGACAGCCTCTTTCTTTTTAATATTCATCGGATACGCTTAATTTTTTGCGCCCTTTTGCTCTGCGCGACGCCAACACTCTGCGACCGTTAGCGGTTTCCATCCGGCTACGGAAGCCGTGTTTGTTTTTGCGTTTCCTGTTTGAAGGTTGAAATGTCCGTTTCATGATTATATTCTTATTAATTTGTATTTTTGCCGAAATCGGGATGCAAAGGTAGTACTATTTTTTGAAATTACCAAATTAATCTGCGTTTTTTCATCCGGATTTGCCTGTGTGTCGATCGGAAAGCAGATAAAAATGTTACAAGAGAAGTCAAATGCCGCAGGAATGCGGGTTTACTTTATTTTTGTAACAATGGCAATTCCTACAGCCTCAATGACGGATAATGTAAATCCGTCTTTTTTATGTCTAAAAATGAGAAAAACGGAGCTGCCGATAGCCGATCGAAGTGGAGGCAAACCAGGGAGTTACGGCATTAACATTTTATGTTGATGGGAAAATCATCGGTTCACAGGCTGCAAGTCTGTATTTCAAAACCGATCCGACTTGCGGACAAGAGGGAACAGTTAGTGTTACCAAATCGCCTAAAGGTTATTCGTATTCCGTCAAAGACCAAAACGGAATAGAATGGTGGAGCGGGGTCGTCAATATTACGGCGAATGGTTGTTTGTTACAACAACTTTTCATTCAATAATTTAACGACGCAAGAATGACGGCAGAATTCAAAAATGAGTTTTGCCGTTTTTTTTTGTAAGTCCCTGTTTCACGCTGCCACTGCTGTCTCAAAAACCCGTCATAGCGGACTTGATCCGACATCCCATGCTGTCTGAACCTTGATATTTCGGCTATGCTCAATACAGGTTTTTCATAAGATTTGCAGGATTACCATGATTTTTAAACCCTTATTTCAGAAGGCGCCATTAGTAGCAAGGAAAAACATCCCAACAACCCAAACCCTTATTTTAAAAAATGAATATCGGATATGTTACCCAAACAGACCCTGAAAGGGTCGTATCAATAGCGCAGGGCAACGCCCTGTGGAAATATGTGGCGTGCCATCCTGAAAGCCATGAAAGGGCGCAATCGAAAGGACTACGCCCTTTCAGGGCTTGGTTTTGTATCATCCGACAAGTTCGTAGGGCGTTGCCCTATGCTATTGATGAGCGGGCTTTCAGCCCTTTTCATATCCGATAATCATTTAAAATTAAACTTAACCACAAAGGCAAAGAAGGAATATCACTTTGTTTCCTTTGCGGTTAAGTGTGCTGTTTAGGGGATGGCGGATCAAGTCCGCCATGACGGGCGGTTTTCACTGATAGCATCACCCGGAGTGATGCTATCAGTAAAAAATCACGGTTCAGACAAAAATTTTCGCACTTCCGCATACATATTTCAAAATTATTGTTTATCTTTACCGCAAAATTTATAATATAACTGATATATCAAAAATGAAACACAAAATTCTATTCTCATTTTTAGCCTGCACATTGGCGGGCGTTGGTGCAGTAGCACAAGTAAACATCGGAACATTAGACGACCCGCACCGAGCAGCAATCCTGCACCTGCGGACTACTTCCGAAGTCGGCAAATCGGACTCGCTGGGCGTGAAAATCCCCAAAGTCGCCCTGCCCGATACCGCTAAACTCCATCTCGGCGGCGCCGAAACCTGCAATTTGGACGTGGATGAAACGGCAGCCGGCATGTTGGTCTTCAACATCACCGACGACCCCTGTGGCGGATTAACGCCTTGCCTCTATGTCTGGGACGGCGCAAGCTGGTTGGTGATGGGCTGCGAGATAAGGATAAGCAGTGTGCCTGCCGCGCCGACAGCGAATGCCCAAACCTTTTGCGGCTCGCCAACAGTTGCCGATTTGGTAGCGACAGGCGAACCATGCGCGACATTCAATTGGTATGAAGTATCGGAAGGTGGCTCGCCATTGGCAGGCTCAACAGGGTTGACTACCAAAACTTACTATGTTTCGCAAACCACTGCGAGCGGCGAAAGTGAGAGAACA
>JAISUM010000030.1 GCA_031272095.1 Candidatus Symbiothrix sp.
AATGGATAAATACAGCGAAATGAATGGTATTTTAATCATCCCTGTCGGCTGCCAAGATTTCGATTTTCAGATCATTGCGATAGAGTTTGACTGCCGAAGGATAGAGATAATGCGCGGTAGCATAGTCGCTCGTTACCGTGCCGTAATAGGTCGAAGTTTCCGACGATTCGACTTGCACCGGTATCAGCCGCAGCACCAATTCGGTCTTGTGATTATCCATCGCTTTCTGCACTACGTTGGCGATATTGCTGAAAATATAAGCATTCTCGCTCGAATTGTAAGTGGTAGAATAGGCGTATTGGCTGTCGGCGACACGTTGCTCTTCAAAGAACGGCACCACCGAATCGCTGTCTATCAGCAACATTTTGGCGGTTGCAGTGGAGGTAATGCTTTTGCCCGACCCCGGCAACGACAAAGCGTATTGCCAATGATAATAGTTAGTGGTATCGACCGGCAAAGTCAGTTTGACGCCGCTGAATTTGCGGGTGCCTATCGAATCTTGAATATCGGTGATCGGGATAGTGATTTTGGTGAAAATACCTGCCGGTGATTTGACGTACATATCGTCTCCCGTATTGCTGAGCAAGGTCTGATTGTCGCCGACATAGGTGTTGAGTTGCAGGATTTCTTTCGTAACATCCAAAGTTGAAGTAGCGCGATAGAGCGTATCTCTATACGTCGTTACATCATTGCTGTCGGTCTCTGCAATCGTTGCCATACGGGTGTAGTAGAATGCCAGCGTGGTGCGTTCGACATTCAAGATACAGCCGTTGCCGAAAGAGGAGCTTACATACACGCCGGGGAAGAAATCTATCAGTGCTTCGGGCGATTGATAGGCTCCCTGATCGGGCTTTTTGTATTCTTCTAAAAATTGATAGCCCAACGACAGGGGCAGATTCACGGAAACTACCTTATAAGAGGTCGACAGATTGGCTAAATTGAGCGAATCGGAGATATTCAAATCCCGCGCCGAATAAGATTTTTTGCCCAAAATGCTGTTCGGATCGTAATAATCTTTCAACAAATTTTCCGCATCCGCTGCGTGGGTATAGGCATAATAGTTTTTTGGCAGCGGTTTGGTCAGCGGATAGACCGTAACTTCCATTGGCGTCAGAGAGTCGCCGACATAAGTCTGAAACATAATCAACAGCTGCACCGAGTCGATTTGTTGCAGGTAGATACTGTCGATGATGCCGAATCCGCGTGTCGGATAAAACTGGCAGGCGTATCCTGCTTTCAAATCGCCGAAAGTCGGGTCGGTGAAACGTCCTAACAGCCCGTTGACGGATTTGGCGTAGATCGAATCGCTTTGTATGGTTTCGCCGGTAACGCCGACTACTGCCGAGAAAGTTACTATGCGGTCGCCTCCGGGCTGAATGCCAAGACCTATCGAGTCGATATCGTCTTCGCAGGCTATCCATGTGATTGCAGCTAATAAGCTGAACATCAATAATTTGGATTTCATTTGTTTGATTTAGTTGTTTAAAAGTTGATCGTAAAAACTGTTAAAAGAATCTATATATGTTTCTTCCGGTTGAAAATCGAGAAAGGGTTTGCCGCTGTTGATGGCATACTGTTTGACGCCGGCGTGTATTTCGGGACTGTTTTGAATCACGCCGTCCGCGAAGTCGATAGCTAACCGGCTGACGGTTTCAAAGTTTGCCGTTTCCAAAACGTGCGTCAGATCCGATTCTTCGACGCCGTCGAGCAGGGCTTTCTGTGCAAATCGTTCACGAAAGGGTTGTTGAAAATCGTCGTTATAGACCGAATAGACGACTTTGGTATTGCGAAAACAGGGATCGTCGTTGTAATGTTTTTTGATATACAGCGGCAGCAAGGCGGTGATCCATCCGTGGCAATGGATCAAATCGGGCGCCCATCGCAATTTTTTGACGGTTTCCATCACGCCACGCGCATAGAAAATGCTGCGCTCATCGTTGTCGATAAACTCATTTCCATCGTCGTCATGCAGCAACTGCCTCCGCTTAAAGAAGTCGTCGTTATCTATAAAATATACTTGCATACGCGCCGGCTGAATCGTCGCTACTTTGATGGTCAGCTGGTGGTCGTTTTCGTCTATGATCAGATTCATCCCCGATAGACGAATGACTTCGTGCAATTGATTGCGCCTTTCATTGACGGGTCCGAATTTCGGCATAAAAGTCCGAATTTCTTTTCCTCTCTCATGAATTCCTTGAGGCAAGTTTCGAGCTATCAACGACATTTCTGTTTCATCCAGATAGGGCGTGATTTCAGTTGCAACGAAGAGTATTTTTTTAGGTGTCATCCTGCATGTGTTTTAATTTCGGGTGCAAAGATAATAAAAAAAAAGGAATTAATTTCCAAATTTCCGGCAAATTATTTTCGGATCAGCGTTTTATTGTGTAGTTTTGCAGCGTTTTTCAGATAATATATTATGCAAATATTTGATACGGTCGTAGCTTTACAGTCGGCTATTCAGCCGCTTATAGCGAAAAAGCAGTCTGTGGGCTTTGTGCCTACTATGGGCGCCCTGCATGAGGGGCATCTGTCATTGGTTCGACAAATGACGGCAGAAAATGAGGTGGCGGTGGTCAGCATTTTTGTCAATCCGACACAGTTCAACGACAAGGAAGACTTGCGCAAATACCCGCGTACTTTGGCGGCTGATTGCGCTTTGTTGCAAACGGTCGGCGACCACATTTTGGTCTTTGCGCCTTCGGTCGAAGAAATATATCCACAAGTCGATACGCGCCTGTTTGCTTTCGGCGATTTGGAATCGGTGATGGAAGGTAAGTTTCGACCCGGACATTTCAACGGCGTGGCGCAAGTTGTCAGCCGTCTGTTCGACATTGTGCATCCTACACGGGCGTATTTCGGCGAAAAAGATTTTCAGCAGTTGGCGATCATTCGCGCTATGGCGCAACAGTTGCAACTGCCGGTCGAAATCGTAGCGCATCCGATTGTGCGCGAAGCCGACGGATTAGCTTTGAGCAGCCGCAACACCCGTCTGACGCCTTCGCAACGACAATACGCGCCTGCCATTGCGCAAACCCTATTTGTCGCCCACTCGCAAAAAGGCAAAATGTCGGTCGAAACACTGAAACAGTCGGTCGTCGATCAGATTAACCGCCTGCCCGAAATGCGTGTGGAATACTTTGAATTGGTGGACAGCGACACTTTGCAATCCATTCGCGACTGGCACGATACGGACAAGATTCGCGCCTGCATTGCCGTCTTCGATGGCGACGTCCGCCTCATCGACAATATAGATTTCAGTTAGACAATTTAAAACTATAAATTCACATTTACCATGAAACACTTTGTATTATTTTGCAGCCTCGTGATAGCTATCTGCAATCAGACAAAACCGGCGTCGGCACAAACCTTCGTAAAGGTCAGTAACACACAATTAACGGTCGGCGAACAAGCTTACTATTTCGTCGGAACCAATTTCTGGTATGGCGCCATTTTAGGCTCGACGGGGCAGGGCGGCAATCGGGAACGATTGGCAAAAGAATTAGATCTGATGCAATCGGTAGGCATCACCAATTTGCGCGTATTGGTCGGCGCGGAGGGTTTTGCGCAGTATGAAAAGCGTGTTCGCCCGACATTGCAACCCGAACCGGGCGTGTATAACGACAGTCTGTTCGACGGTCTGGATTATTTTCTGAACGAGTTGGGCAAGCGAAAAATGTATGCCGTGCTCTATCTCAACAACACTTGGGATTGGAGTGGCGGTTTCAATCAGTATTTGGAATGGACAGGGCGCCCGCCGATGCCCGAAGAAGCAAACAACAACTGGCGCATGTATTGCGAATATGCGGCGCAATATGCCACCTGCGAGGCTTGTAAAGAGCTGTTTTTTAATCATATCAGAGCTGTTTTGGGACGCACCAACCGCTATTCGGGGCTGCCCTATTCCGACGATCCGGCAATTATGGCGTGGCAGGTCTGCAACGAGCCGCGTGCGTTCAGTCGCGCAGCCAAAGCCCCTTTCGCCCAATGGTTACGCGAAACGACAGCCCTGATTCGCTCGTTAGACGCCAATCATCTGATTTCCTTAGGCAGCGAAGGCGTCATCGGTTGCGAATTGGATACGGCGCTGTTTGAAACCATCCATTCCGACCCCAATGTCGATTATATTACGATGCACATCTGGCCTAAAAACTGGAATTGGATCGACAGCAAAAATGTGGTCGGCACTTTGGACGCAGGGATCGCCGCTACCGACAAATATATTGAACAGCATCTGCATTTTGCACGCAAACTCAATAAACCGCTTGTGATTGAAGAATTTGGCTATCCGCGCGATAATCATCTTTTTGTTTTGGACGACCCGACAACTGCTCGCGATCGTTATTATGCCCATATTTTGCAGCGCGTCCGGCAGTCGGCAAGCGAAAACGACGTATTAGCCGGAAGCAATTTTTGGGCATGGGGCGGATATGCGCGACCGGCACACGAATGGTGGCAGCCTTGGGACGATTATACCGGCGACCCCGCGCAGGAAGAGCAAGGCTTGAATGCCGTCTTCGATACCGATTCGACGATGATAATAATCAAAAACCACCGGATCAATCACGACTCGGTGGTTCTTTCGTTTCACAATTAAAATTTTCAAAAAAAATGAAGTGATCCATCTGGGGCTCGAACCCAGGACCCCATCCTTAAAAGGGATGTGCTCTACCTGCTGAGCTAATGAATCTCCGGTGTGCTTTTTGTTAAGCGGGTGCAAAGGTACAAATTTATTTTTAAATTACCAAGCCTTGCACCAAAAAACTTTTATAAAGCTTTGATTTCCGTCAAAACGGCGTTGGTTTTGCGTACTGCGTCTGCGCTCTTTTCAAACAAAGCTTGTTCTTCGGCGCTTAAATTGAGGTCAACGATACGTTCTACGCCATTGCGACCGATGATTGCCGGAACGCCGATACAAATATCGTTTTGTCCGTATTCGCCTTCCAAATAAACGCAAGACGGGATCAAACGCTGATAGTCGTTGATGATTGATTCGACGACATAAGCGCCTGCCGCTCCGGGAGCGTACCAAGCTGAGGTTCCCAACAGTCCGGTCAGCGTTGCGCCTCCTACCATCGTGTCGGCAACGACTTTGTCCAAGGCGTCTGCTGCCAATAATTGCGCTACCGGCGTGCCGTTGTATGTGGCTAAACGTTTCAGGGGAATCATGGTCGTATCGCCATGTCCGCCGATGACCAAGCCTTCGACTTCTGCGGGGTTTGCCTGCAAAGCTGCGCTCAAATAGTATTTGAAACGCGAACTGTCTAATGCGCCGCCCATACCGATGACTTTGTTTTTGGGCAAGCCTGTTGCTTTCAAAGTCAAATACGTCATGGTGTCCATCGGGTTGGAGATGATGACGAATACTGCATTGGGGGAATAATTTAAGCATTGCGAGACAACGCTTTTGACGATATTGGCGTTGGTGCCAATCAATTCTTCGCGCGTCATGCCCGGTTTGCGGGGAATTCCCGACGTTACTACGATTACATCCGAATCGGCTGTGGCTGCATAGTCGTTGGTTACGCCTAAGACTTTGGTTTCAAAGCCCAAAGTCTGGACGGTTTGCAACATGTCGATTGCTTTTCCTTCTGCAACGCCTTGTTTGACGTCGAGCATCACTACGGTATCGGCGACTTTTTTGAATGCCAATACATTTGCACAGGTTGCGCCTACATTTCCTGCGCCTACTACGGTTACTTTTGCCATATTTGTATTATTAAATTTATGATAAATCCTATTTCTAATCAACGGGAAGTGCAAAGGTACTATTTTTATTTTACATATCGAACAATTTGTGGGCGTTTTCGGTGGTTTGTCTTGCAATTTTTTCCGGATCGAGCCGATAGACTTTCGCCAATTCTTGCACAACAGCCGTCAGATAAGCCGGTTCGTTGCGTTTTCCGCGATGGGGAACAGGCGCCAAATAGGGAGCGTCGGTTTCCAAAACAATGCGGTGCAAGGGCGCTTGGTGCAGATAGTTCCGCAATCGGGTGTTTTTGAAAGTCAGCACGCCATTGATGCCGATATAAAACTGCGGAAACGACAGGGCTTCGTGCAACTCGTCTTCGCTGCCGCCAAAGCTGTGAAACACGCCTCGCACATCGTTTGCACCGATTTTCCGCAACACATCGAAAACTTGCGGAAACGCTTCCCGCGAATGGACGGCTATCGGCAGTTGGCGCTCAAGGCTCCATCGGACTTGTGTTTCAAAGGCGATGAGCTGTTCGTTCAAAAGCGATTTGTCCCAATACAGATCCAAACCGATTTCGCCGATGGCAATATATTTTTGCCGGTCTAATTCTTCCGCGATTGCCGCTAACTGCTGCGCATAATTCTCGCGCACTTCGGTTGGATGCAAGCCCATCATCGGGAAACATTTGTCGGGATAGCGGGCGCAAAGTTCCTGCAATCTTGCGATCGATTCCTGATGGATATTGGGCAAATAAAATTCTCCGACGCCTGCCTCTAAAGCGCGTTGTATCGTCGCGTCGCGGTCGGCGTCAAATTCTTCCAAATAGATATGTGTGTGAGTATCAACCAAATACATGCAACTGTTCTCCTGCCTTATAAAAGAAACGGACGCCGTAATCTGCGAGTTTTTGTTTGCGCTCTGCCTCCGGCAATTTCCAATATTTCGATTCGACGCGCGTCCATGTGTCCCATATCGATCGGTCGGCGCGTTCCTGCATATTTTTGATTATTTCCTGTGAGCGCAGGGTGTTTTGCCGAAAAATCATCAGGCTGTAGAGCGCTTCTTTGAACAGGTCGAGATGCACTTTGACTTTGGAAATGGCGGGGTTGTAGATAGGCGTTCCGCCGTGCAGGGTGCGTTCTGCTTCGCCTTTGATCAGGCGGTCGCCCCATTCCAACACAGCGTCTTCGGTCGAGAGATCGGGCATCACGCGGTCTAAAGGTTCCGACATCTCGTAAAAATTCAAATGTTCCTGCTTGATTTCGTTGCGGATGATTGCCAAATTCAGCACTTGGATAAAATGCAAGATATAGAGTTGCGCCGTTTTGAAGTGTTCGAGATAGACCGTGCTGGCTTTCAGTTCGTCGTCCAAAGCTTGCTTATGACAGGCAAAAGATCCCTCATAAGTCAGCACGAAGTTACGCATTTCGTACAAGTCCTGAAAAGACAGGATAGAATGTTCGTTGTCGAGCGATTCTTCCTGCGCGATGATGTGTTTTAACGCTTGGATGCGGTCTTCGTCCGTATAGGGTAATTTTTTTGCAGTCATCCGATTGATTTTTAAACGGTTCTATGTAATAATTCGGTTGCCAACTGTGTCAGGACGGTTTGTTTATCTTTCGCTACATTCATCTTGTCCAATGCGCGTAAAGCGTTGCCGTAGTAACTTTCGATTTGTGCGACGGCTTTCTTTTTCAGCTGTAATTTGTCGTAGAGTTCGGTAACTGCCTTGATTTTTGCGTCGGGTTGATCGTGGACGGACAGCCATTGCAGGAGTTCGGTTTTAGACTGTTCGTCGCTGTTGTTCAGGGCGCAAACCAAGAGAAAAGTCTTTTTGTTACACAGGATATCGCCGCCGATTTTTTTTCCGAAGACTGCCTCGTTGCCATAGACGTCCAACAGGTCGTCCTGAATCTGGAAGGCGATGCCGATATTGATGCCGAAATCGTAGAGGGCGTCCTGATCTTTGGCGTCGGCGTCGGCTAAAATGGCGCCCGATTTCAGGCAAGCGCCGACCAAGACAGCGGTTTTCAGGCGGATCATATTCAGGTATTCTTCTTCGCGCACATCGGTTCGCGTTTCAAATTGCATATCGTATTCCTGTCCTTCGCAAATTTCGGCGGCAGTGATCGAAAACAGGTCAAGCAAGTTTTTCAGCACCATATTCATCGGATATTTCGCCAAATATTTATATGCCAAAATCAGCATCGCGTCGCCGGAGAGGATGGCGGTATTGTTGTCCCATTTCTGATGGACGGTCAGTTCTCCGCGTCGCAAGTCAGCCAGATCCATCATGTCGTCGTGCATCAGGGTGAAATTGTGAAAAATTTCCCATGCCAAAGCCATATTAACGGCTTTTTGAACATCGTCGGCATAGAGATTGTAAGCCAATAAAGTCAGCGCCGGACGAATTTTTTTCCCCTTCAAATTCAACAGATAGGCGATCGGTTCATACAAGCGAGCCGGTTGTTTCGGATAGTGAATATCCTTTATTTTTTGCGAAACCAGCGTTAGAGCATCTTCAAATGTAATCATGTAATGTAGCTGTAAAAAAACAGGGCAAAAGTAGTGATAATAATTGAATTTTTCAAACAAACTGTCCGGTTTTTCATTGTCGGAACTGTGATTTTCTCAAATCACTAATCACTCACCACTAATCACTATTTTTTCGTACCTTTGCATTTTATTTACGATTATGATTCTGAATTATATTTGGATAGCATTTTTTGTCATCGCCTTTGTAACGGGCGCTTGCAAGCTGATTTTCATCGGCGATATGGGCGTATTTTCAGAGATGATGAACGCGACTTTTGCAGCAGCTAAGAGCGGCTTTGAGATTTCGCTGGGACTGACCGGCGTGTTGTCATTGTGGCTCGGATTTATGAAGATCGGCGAAAAAGGTGGCGTTGTCAATGCCTTGTCGCGGGTGGCGTCGCCGGTTTTTTGTCGGCTTTTTCCCGACATTCCGAAAGGGCATCCGGCGGCGGGGTCTATCTTTATGAATATTGCTGCTAATATGCTCAATCTCGATAACGCAGCGACGCCATTGGGACTGAAAGCGATGAAGGAGATGCAGGATTTGAATCCCGACAAGACGGCGGCAAGTCATCCGATGATTATGTTTATCGTTCTCAATGCGTCGGGCTTGACTTTGATTCCGGTAACGATTATGGTCTATCGGGCGCAAATGGGCGCGGCTAATCCCGCCGATATTTTTGTGCCGCTGATGATCACGACCGGCATTGCAACTTTGGCGGGTGTGATTTATGTTTGTATTCGCCAACGAATCAAGCTGTTAGACAAAGTGCTGTTAAGCGTTTTCGGAGGCATTGCGGCGCTGATTGCATTGGTGATTTGGCTGGTCAAATCCTTCCCACAAGAACAGGTTGAGGCGTATTCATCCTTGATTGCCAACGGTTTGCTGTTGTGTATTATCATCGCGTTTCTGTCGGCAGGTATTCGCAAAAAAATCAATGTCTATGACGCTTTCATCGAGGGTGCAAAAGAAGGATTCAAAACCGCCATTATGATCATTCCTTATTTGATAGCGATTTTGGTAGGCATTGCCGTCTTCAGAGCGTCGGGGGCGATGGATTTTCTGACCGGCGGGATGGCGCATCTTGCCACTTTTGCGGGCTTGCCGACCGACTGGATCGATGCTTTTCCGACAGCTTTGATGAAACCTTTGAGTGGTAGCGGCGCACGCGGGATGATGCTTGACGCGATGCAGACTTATGGCGCCGATTCGTTCACAGGACGCTTGGCGAGCATCTTTCAGGGATCGACCGATACCACTTTCTATTTGGTGGCGGTTTATTATGGTGCCGTCAATATTAAAAATACACGTTATACGGTGGCAGGCGCTCTATTGGCTGATTTGGCGGGCGTTGTGGCAGCCATTTTCGTCTGTTATTTATTCTTCTGACACGCAACAATAAAATACAGGGAAAAATGACTGTTAAATTTTTGCGACGATCCTTTCCCGCAAATGCTGGGCATATTGTTTTTGAATTGTTTTTTTCTCGTTCAGCTGTTTGATCAGCGCTAATTGTTTGTCTATGTCGGCGCTTTCCGTTGCGGCTTTCATTTGTTGGTTGATGTTTTTGATTTCCTGTTTCAGGATGGCGTATCGGTAGTTACAGAGGGCATAAGGTACTTTTTCGAGCAGATTTTTTTGCAGTTTGTCCAATTCGTTTTGGCGGCGTTTTGCTTCGTCTTGTTCTTGCGGAATCCCTTTGGTGTAGATTTGGCTTTCGATGTAGGGGTCGGAGGAAAGTTCCGACGCTATGCGACTGATTTCCGGCTGCGGGTGGTTGCAAAAGAAGGTTGTGGCAACAAAATTTGCGTCGGCATAGTGCGCCAATCCTTCCTTTAAAATCTGTCGATATACCGGATTTTGAAAAGCGATATTGTTTTGTTGCTGCAAGTCGTCGGCAATGAATTGAATCAAGGTCTTTTCATGTGTCTGCTTTTCCTGATCTGTGTAGCGAATCATCTGTTCGCCATAGCGAATCAGATAATAAAGGATACCTCGCTCGTATTTGTCGTATAGCAGGGGCGCTGCTTGTTCGACCGGCGGCAATTCGACTTCCGGCGGCAGCGGCAGGGGCGCTTGCGGAATTTCGGGATTTTCGGGATCGGGATAGAGCGTTTTCTTTTTTTGCAATAGCAGCTCGCGGCGTTTTTTCGCAATTTCGCGCAAGAGGATACCCTCATCCATATCAAACATTTTGGAACATTCTTTGGCATAGACCGCCCGCAAAATTTCTTCCGAAATCAGCGCAATGGTAGCGACAATTTTCATAATTACTTGTCCGCGTTTCACCGGGTCGTTACCGGCTTCTTTCAACAACAATCCGGCTTTAAAATTAACAAAATCGGTTTCGTGTTCCTGAATATAAGCATTAAATTCGGTAGCGGAATGACTGCGGGCAAACGAATCGGGGTCGTCGCCTTCGGGCAGCAGGACAATTTTGACGCTCATTCCGGCGTCGAGCAATTTATCCACATCATCTATCGCTGCCTTGATTCCGGCAGCATCGCTATCGCGCAAGACGGTAATATTTTTCGTAAACCGCATAATCAGACGGATCTGTTCGTGCGGCAAAGCTGTTCCTGACGCGGCGACAACATTTTCTATTCCCGCCTGATGCATCGAAATGACGTCGGTATAGCCTTCGACCAAAAAGCAGTGGTCTTTTTTGACAATTGCCTGTCTCGCCAAATAAATGCCGTAGAGTTCATTGCTTTTATGATAGATATCGCTTTCGGGCGAATTGATGTATTTGGCTAATTTATCGGTTTTGGCGCTCAACAAGATTCTGCCTCCGAAGGCGACCACTTTGCCCGACAAAGTTTGTACCGGAAAAATGACTCTGCCGCGAAACCGGTCGATCAGATAATTGCTGCCTGCGATGCTTAAGCCTGTTTTTTCCAAAAATTCGCGGCGATAACCGGCTTTCAGGGCGGCTTGCGTAAAAGCGTCGCGGGCTTCCAAAGCGTAACCTAATTGAAATTTTCGAATAATATCTTCACGAAAACCGCGCTCGCGAAAATAGGGTAAGCCGATGGTCTGACCTTCTTCCGTCAGAAACAGATTGTCGGTGAAGGTTTTTTGTGCAAAAGAGTTGAGGATAAACATGGCTTCGCGATCGTTTTGCGCTTGTCGCTGCTCGTCGCTCATTTCGATTTCGCGGACTTCAATATTGTATTTTTTTGCTAAATATTTCAGCGCTTCGGGATAGGTGATTTTCTCGTGTTTTCGGATGAAATGCACGGGTGTACCTCCTTCGCCGCAGGCAAAGCATTTGCAAATATTTTTAGCAGGCGACACATAAAACGAGGGTGTTTTGTCTTCGTGAAACGGACACAGTCCCACCCAGTTCACACCTCGTCGTCGGAGCGTAATAAAATCGGATACGACGTCCACAATCTGCGCCGTTGCCAAGATGCGTTCTACTGTCTGCTGGTCAATCATAAGGCGGCGGAATCAAAACAGTCGCTGTTGTCCGGTGATCTCGTCCAACAGTTCCGTATCGGGCATATCGTCTTCTTCCGGCTCAATTTCGACGGCGGCACTATCGGCTGTGTCTTCCGGATTCGGTTCGGGGAAACGCAAGGGTTCGATTTCTTCGATGCTTGCCACTTCTAATTGTGTGATGCGTTTGCCTTTCGCTTTGAGACCTTTGACGGCGATAAATTCTTCGGCGTCGATGACCAATGGTTCGCGGAAAGCGTCGTGTCCGCCAAAACGCACTTCGATACGCGGATAGGCGGTTGCGGTCAACAAAATCAACGAGGACTTGGCATTGTCGCCCAAGAAATTTTGTTTGCGGTTATTGGCGTCGAAATTAAATCGTTTCAGATAGGGGAAGCCTTGCTGGTCGGCGTCGTAGAGGGCTGCTGTCCAGATTTTTCCGGCGTCGAATTTTTCGATCAGGCGGATCGGCTCTTCGTAATGGTTGCTGGCGTCGAAGTTGGTAGTATAAAAATCGCCATTCGCCAGCACCACCAGGATCAGATCGTCGGCATTAAATTCGCCGAGCAATTCGCCGCGTCCATCGTAATTCAGTCGCAAAATGTCGCGGTCGAACCACACTTGACGACCGCCCAAAGTGGAGCCGCCTTTTGCCTTGACCGAGATTTTGTGAATATCGGCTTTGGTCAGAATATTGCCGCGTGAAGCGCGTCCTTTGATAGCTATATCGCTGAAATTTTTGTCGAAAACCAATAATTTCTGGCGGGGTTTCGGCTTTAAAATCACTTTGACCACTTCTGCCTCGCCGTTGGGATTGGCTGAAAAATGCAGAACGCGGCTACCGGCTTTGCCTTGCGTCAGGTCGTATTCTTTGTCGCGGGTGATTCCGGTTACGGCAAAGCGTTTGATATAATTGATGCCCAGTTTGCCGTCGCGATAGATGACGTTATAGATGGTGCGGTTATCGTTGCGTTTGAAGACGTTCAAGTAAAGAATATTTTTACCGACAAACATTTTTTCGCTGATTTTCACGATTTTATATTTGCCGTCTTTGAAGAACACGATGACGTCGTCCATATCGGAACAAGGGCAGATTTTTTCGTCTTTTTTCAGTCCGTAGCCGATGAAGCCTTCTTCGCGATTGACGTAAAGCGTTTCGTTGGCTTCGACCACTTTGACGGCTTCGATGGTGTCGAAACTGCGGATTTCCGTTTTGCGCGGATAGTCTTTGCCGTATTTTTCTTGCAGGCGGCTAAACCAGTTGATCGTATAGTCGGTGATATGTTCTATATTGTTATTAATTTCTTCTATTTCAGCATTATATGCGGCTATTTGTTCATCGGCTTTGTCCTTGTTGAATTTCAGGATACGTCCCATTTTTATTTCCATCAGACGCAAGAGGTCGTCGCGGGTAACTTCGCGAATGAACTTCGGTTTGTAAGGCTCCAAGCGGGAATCTATATGATCCAAAGCGGCGTCCATATTTTTGGCATTTTCAAATTCTTTGTCTTTATAGATGCGCTCTTCAATAAAAATGCGTTCCAAAGAGGCGAAATGCAAACTTTCCTGCAATTCGCCGCGATGGATTTCGAGTTCGAGTTGCAGCAGACGCAAAGTGTTGTCCGTAACGTGTTTCAAGACCGCCGAAACGTTCATAAATTGCGGCTTGTTGTTTTCGTCGATAATACAACAGTTGGGCGAGATGCTGACTTCGCAATCGGTAAAGGCATAGAGCGCATCTATCGTTTTGTCCGACGAGACTCCGGGCGCAAGGTGAATGACGATTTCCGCTGTTTTGGCGGTCATATCATCGACTTTACGGATTTTTATTTTGCCTCTTTCGTTGGCTTTCAGGATCGATTCCGTCAGGCTGGCGGTCGTTTTGCCGTAAGGGATTTCGGTAACGGCGAGTGTTTTGTTATCGACTTTGATGATTTTTGCGCGTACTTTGACAGAGCCGCCGCGTTCGCCGTCGTTGTATTTGGACACGTCGATAGATCCGCCGGTTTGAAAATCGGGATACAGGGCAAACGTTTCGCCTTTCAGATAGGCGATACTGGCTTCCAAGAGTTCGTTGAAATTGTGTGGCAAGACTTTCGACTGCAAGCCGACAGCAATTCCTTCGCCGCCCTGCGCCAGCAAGAGGGGAAATTTCACCGGCAAAGTTACCGGCTCTTTGTTTCGTCCGTCGTAGGAGAGTTTCCAGAGGGTTGTTTTCGGATTGAAGACGACGTCCAAAGCGAATTTCGACAGTCGGGCTTCGATGTATCGGGGAGCTGCTGCGCCGTCGCCGGTCAGAATATTGCCCCAGTTGCCCTGACAGTCGATCAACAAATCTTTCTGCCCCAGCTGCACGAGGGCGCCGCCGATGGACTGGTCGCCGTGCGGATGAAATTGCATGGTTTCGCCGACGATATTGGCAACTTTGTTGTATCTGCCGTCGTCTTTGCGTTTCATAGCGTGCAGGATGCGCCGTTGCACCGGTTTCAAGCCGTCGTTGATATGCGGCACGGCACGGTCGGTGATAACGTATGAAGCGTAATCCATAAACCAGTTTTTGTACATTCCCGACAGCACATGGTGTTTGTCGGTTTCCGCATTGTCGGGAATTTTGTACTCGGAATGTTCTTTGTCGGATGTTGCGCCGTTATCGAAAAATTCGTCTATATCTTCGGATGTCATAAAATTTGATTTTTGGACTGCAAAGATAGTGATTTTTTCGGTAAAAAGTATTGTTATTCCAAAAAATATATATACCTTTGTCCCAATTAAAAATCAATAAAGACTCAAATGAACATTTTGCAGTACATAGCACCTCTTTTTAAGGCATTATACCCCTGCTCCACGATGCCCGTAAATGCCCTTTGCGTGCGCTCTGCTGTGTTATTTTTAATTTTTGGTCTTTACCCCCCCCCCCCCCCCGCAAATCGCTTAAAATAAGCACTTTACGCCTTAATTGTAGCGTGCCGTCATTGCGGCGAATGCCGCAATCCCCTGATAGTATCGCTGTTTGTGATGTCTATTATTACCGCAATGACGGAAAAGTGGAAATACAAATTTCAAACATTATTCAAATTTTTAAGAAAATGAAAAGCAAAGTTAAATTTTTTATTTTTGCGCTTGCCTTTGCAGGCTTGAGCGCAACAGTGGCGGAGGCGCAGACTGCCACTACCGACCCGGGCGTCAAAATCAACGGCGTTATCTGGGCGACGCGCAATGTCGATATGCCCGGAACGTTTGCCGCATCGCCCGAAAGCGCGGGAATGTTCTATCAGTGGAACCGAAAAGTCGGTTGGAGTAGCGCCGACCCGCTTGTAAACAGCGACGGCGGCACGACTTGGGACGGCTCTTATCCCACAGGCGACGAATGGGCGGCAGAAAACAATCCCTGTCCCGAAGGCTGGACTGTTCCGACAAAGTATGATATCGACAAACTGTCTGCTGCGGATTTTGTTGCAACAGAATTTTCAACACTGAACGGCATTGATGGCAGAACTTTTACCGACAAAAGCAGCGGCGCCTCAATGTTTATGTCTGCTGTCTTCGGCTGCCGAAGTCGCGACGGCTCTCTCTATGTTACCGATAATGAAGGCTATTACTGGTCGTCAAGCAGGGTTAATTCCACTTATGCACTGCAATGGACTGTTAGACGATATGCCTCCATAGCCATCTCTACCGGCGGTATGTATCCCGACGGTGGTCGTGCAGTTCGTTGCGTAATGGTGCTTCCAAAATTAAGCGCATTGTCGGTCAGTTATGGTGTGCTTTCGCCGGAATTTAATCCGGAAATAAATCAGTACGCGGTAAGCGTGCCGAACAGCGTATCGTCAATCCGGATAAACGCAACTGCCGATGAAGGAATTGCCGTTTCAGGCGATGGCGAACAGACGCTGCAGGTTGGCGAAAATACTTTTGAAGTCCGTGTTACCCGCAATGCTGTCGAAAACGTTTATACCGTTGTTGTTACCCGCGCTTCGGAAGATTTTGTTCTGTCGCTTGTAAATACCGCTAATGTACGTGGCAACGCTCCCTCTACTGTCGTAACCGGTTATGGAACAGTGTATGCCTACGCCCAAAAGCGACTGACATATCAACTTACGACCGGCAATATATCGGGCAATATCAATCTGAATTTTGAAATCGAAAACGGAATTTCCCTTACGCATACAGCGGCGGTCGAGAGCAACAGAATGTATGAAATCACTCTGCTTGTCGATTTAAATATCAGCGGCTGTTGGGTTTTTACAGCGAAAGATGGACTTTCCGGCTTAATCCTTAATGCGTATTATCTTTATCCGCAAGAAGGAAATTTTGTTGTAAACGCACGGCTCGAAAATCAACTTGCCCACAGTGCAACGCTTAATTTCAACGGACCTGCCACGCAAATCACGCTGCAATCGTTTGTCGATAACGGTCCGGCGGGGATAAAAACTGTT
>JAISUM010000086.1 GCA_031272095.1 Candidatus Symbiothrix sp.
ACGCCAAAACAATTTCCCTCGAATACAAATTCGCAACTTTTTCAATAAAAGCCTGAAAATCAATATGTGAACTCTCGTCGGCAGTATCGGAAATCGTTCTGATGACAGTGAACGGGACATCGTATTCGTAGCAGACTTGGGCAACTGCTGCGCCTTCCATTTCAACGCATTGAACGTCGGGGAGTTTTTGCAAAAGTTGGTCTTTCTCGGCAGAATCGGCAAAAAACTTGTCGCCGCTTGCAATGTCGCCAACAACAAGTTTGGGCTTTACAATGCAGAATTTCTGCAATTCTTTGTCGCCAATGGCTTCTGTCAGACGGCTACTGTCGAGCAAAGATTGAATGGCATTTACTGCTCGCAGCAAAGTTTCCGGATGAGTTTCAAGATATTGCACTCCAAGCAAAGGGATTTCAAATTCTTTTGTCAGCGGTCTGCCGTCTAAATCGTGCTGAATAAGTCGTTTAGCAACAACAATATCGCCCACGTTCAATGCCGGACTGATGGCTCCGGCAACGCCCGTAAAAATGATTTCCGAAACATTGAACCGCAATATCAATGTCGCTGCTGTTGCGGCGGCGGCAACCATCAACGTTTCGCACCTGCCCAGCGGCGTGTATTTTGTGAAAATCGGGGATAAACGGGGAAAGTTTGTGAAGGAATAGTTGTCTGAACCGTGATTTTATTATGTGTAGCGAGACCGAGGATTGAACTCGGGACCTCATGATTATGAATCATGCGCTCTAACCGGCTGAGCTATCTCGCCATTTCTGTTTTGCGGGTGCAAAGGTAGTAATTATTTTTAAAATATGCAACCCAATGACAACTTGAGTGCAAAAAAGTTTGGATTTTCAAGATATTGCAGCTCGAAAGCGTGAGTCGATTCGCCATAAAGTTGAATATAGCCTTGAATACCGGAACTGATTTTTTGCATATAACGCAAGCCTATCGCGCCCGTGATGCGTTTCGCCGTAAGGTATTCGTATTCGCGCAACAAATAATTATCGGCAGTTCGGGAGTTGGTTTGGCTGTCGGCATAACGTCCGTCCGTATGCGTCTGATTGCCCCCTGCGCCATATCGAGCGCCCAACAGCACGCCGAAAGTATTGCGCCGACGATACCACAGTTTTTCAGCAGAAAGTCGAGCCTGATAATAATGAATATCCTGTTTTCGAAAATAGGGATAGAGCGTCGCCGTTTGTTGTCGGTTGTGAAAATCGACGCCCGCCGACAAGCGTAGTTTCGGTTGTCCGTCGCGAACAAAGAGCTGTGAGGTATAGCCAAGATCCATATTGAACCAAGTCTTATCCCCAACCTGATTGGAACCGGAATAAATAATTTCGCGACGGTTACCGGGCAAAGTAACCTGCGTAAAAATGTTTTCATAGTTTGCTAATTGTTCGCAATCGGCGGAGAGGGCAAAATTGTGGTAATGCCTGTCGGTTTTTCGCGTGAGCTGTCCGCGACAGGCAAACAAGGTTGAGTTGTGTTCTGAATAGACCGGAGTTGTCGTCGAGCGTTTGCCGTAGTATCCGTCTCGCACGCGATAGATGATTTCGTTGAAAAACTGCCAATGACTGTTTGGCGCGAGTTGAAATTGCAAAGCGGCGCCGGTGAAATGATTGACAAGGGGATTGTTCGTATCGTCATCAACATAGCCATCGCCGCCAAACAATTCCGCCCTGCCGAAAAATGCACCGAAATCGACTAACGAAGTGTATTGCGTTCCGGTGGTGCCGTAGGTGTTGAACGACAATCCTTCCACGCTTTTTCCGTACAAAAAGGCAGCGCCTATCGCCACTGTCGGTTTCAAATGATAGATGGCGCTTGCGTTGAAAGCAAAGTCCAAAAACGAATTGACATGCCGCAAATCCTTATGTTTGGAATAGTTAGCGGCGGTGTAATCTATTTGTCCGCCCAGCGTCCAACGCGACGACAGGTCGTAAGCTGCGCCGCCTGCCAGATGATAGCGTTCGAGCGTTTTTTCTCCCGAGGCATCGGTGTTCAGTTCGATCAAATCGAAAGCATTGCGGCGGGGTTCTATCAGCATCGAGCCACTCATATTTTTGCCTGAGAAACGCTGATATTCCACCGTGCCATACAAGACGGTACGTTGGTCTAATCGCTGCCAAGAACCGGCATTTACGTCAAAATCCAGACTGTTATCGGACTGAAAATAATTGATGAAATCGCCTTGATTTTTTTGTGCGTAGAGTTCGATAAACGAAAGGCTTTTCTCCGAGAGATCCCGAAGAAAAGCCACGTTATTAGCCGTTTGAAAATTAAGCGCAGGGAGTTGCGTATTGAGCATAGGGGACGCCTCACCATTATCGGCAAGCACATACGACGGCAGAACGCCTGCAAGCGCCCAAACCGCTATCCAAAACCTTCTCGTCCTGCTCATAATCCAAACATCTAACAGTCTAATATCTAATAGTCTAACTGTCTAACATCTAATAGTCTAATCCCTCAACGACGCCCTTCTTCTTTGGTGAAAATCGACGCTTGAGTTGTTGGTGTCTTTGTAGATGATCGTTGCGCCGTTTTTGATAGAAGCTTCCGCGTCGATGCCGCTGGGATCGGTCGAACCGCCGACAAGGTCTGCGGTGCCTAACGAGTAGTTATAGACCAATTTACCGGCATTGTTGGCGATAGCTTCCGTCGCTTCCTTATCGACATTGCGATACAAAGTATAGCCCTGCTGATTGGTGAAGTAGATCGAACCGGCATCCACTTTGTCGGTCAGACGTTTTGTGCTGCTTTCCTGACCTTGAGCAAAGACTTCAATGCCATCTAAAATCCATTCTACCGGCGTTTTCAGTGTAACTTGTGAAGTATATCCGCCATGCAAGGTGATATTTTCGGGATTATTGACAAATTTGGAAATAATACTGTCTCCTTCTTCGGTTGGTTGGAAAATAAACAATGCGGGCGACGAAACGCTCAACACAAAGGCAGTTGCCGTTACACCGGTCAGTTTATAGGCTTTCAAATAATGGTTGGTCGGAATCACATCCGAGACTTTGTAATAGGTTGTATTGGTGTACACATCCATATCATAACCGGCATAATATTCCGGATGGGCAAAATTGATGGAATTACTGTAAGTCTGCGTGTTGTCGATCGCATTTTCAAAGGCGATAACAATCTGTTTTCCTGCATCCAAAGTAACGTCCTGTTCGAGCGTCCAGATAGCAAATCCTGCCGGAATCCATCCTTCCGATTGGTAGCTCAATACACCGCTCTCATTCACAAAATTGTTGGTAGTATGTCCGTTAGAGGGCAATGTTGCGCCCCAAGAAACATTTTTCAACGAAATCGGTTCCGACGAATTGTTGTAGAGAATGACATAAGGATCGCGCTGAAACGAACCCCCGTCGTCTTTCTGACAGCCGCCGACATACAATTCTTTGATCAGCAGTTTGCTTTGTTTCGATTCGCTCAACGTCAGGGTTACGATTTCACCCGACCACGGGTCGGTAACAGCGATACCCGCTTGAGTGCCGTTCAACACAATAGTGGACGCATTGGTGTTGCGCACTTCCGAAACACGCGCTTCGTAGGTTCCGGCGGTTACCTTAAATGCGGCTAAACCGGTGGAATCGGTACTTGCCTCGAAGGTTGCCGCAGCACCTTTCAGCTCCACTTTCACGCCCTTCTGTGCAATATATCCGTCGGGATATTCCAACTGCACTTTCACTTCGAAGGTTTTTACGCCTTCCTTTTCTTCACACGAACCGGCGGCTAATACAAAAGCCCCGATCATCAATAACGAGCTGACTCGTTTCACTAAATTTACTTTTTTCATTTTTTAAAAATTATTAAAAACATATTATTTATATCTTGATTTTTAAAGATAATCCGTAATAAAACTTGGGTATATAGGAGGTTTCGTAAATGGATGATTCGACGTTACGGCTACTGTAACGAATACTTTGCAGGTTATTCAGAAAATTGATGGCGTTGAACGTGATAGACGCTCTGTCGCCGATTTCTTTGGTGATGCTGATGTTTGCCGAATAGTACGCCGACAAACGCTCGGCATTGAAATAGTAGTCCGTATTGGATTTTTCGACTAATCGCGCCAACTCATTGTAGAGCGCCTGATCGTTTTCTTTCGCCCAAGCAAAAGTTTCGGCAAACGGAATTTTCGTATCCATATCGTCATAAGTGGTATAATAGAGCGGATAGACGGCAACATAGCGGTCTGAATTGTAGATCCGGTTCGGATGGTCGGCGCTCGGAAAATAATTTTCACGTCCGTCGAGGGCAAATCCGAGTTGTCCGCCGCTGTATTCGCTCAAATTTTGCGTATAATGATAGAGCGTGCTTTCGATGCGCAGCGACATAATCATCCGGATCGCCGGAATATGGGTAGTCAACATCAGATTGGTGTTGACTTGGCGTTTTTCGCTACCGTTGGATGTGCTTGACGAGCCGATGTAATAACCCACATATTTGTAATAATTACCGTCAGCCATCACTTGCGAAGTGGGCGACGAGGCGGTAATTCGGTCTTCCGTACCGTAGTAACGATAGTATTTTCCGTCGAGTCGCACCGATGTTTTGATGACCGGTATTTTCCCGAAATCGACGATCCAGCTGACTCCAGAGCGCTGCGAAGGCGAGGCATTGACATACATCGAATTGGATTTAAAAGTGCGAATGGTGCGATACGACAGCGTTTCGTCCGGATAGACGCCGGTAAGGTCGGACACCGTAACGACACCGGTTTGCCGGTCGATGGTGTATTTTTGATGGGCAGACGGAATGGGCGACAGTTCCAATTGCCGCCGGTCGGTCAGTTTGTATTCAAAAGGCGTGTAAGTCGTGCGCGAGGTGTAAGAATTTTTGTAGAGATTGTGTTCTGCTATTACCGAAAAGTGCATGCCTGCGATGCGGGTTTCGACGCCGATTTCTGCCTGTTGTGTGGATTGCCATTTCAAATCGGGATTGTAAATCGGCTGGTAAGGTTGAATATAATATGCGGAATAGATCATATTTTCGGAGTTGGCGCCCGGATCAAACGCCAATTTGTCGGAATAAGACGGAGCAGGATAAAGCACTGAAAATGAAGGCAGTTTAACGGTTCTTCCCCAGCCTGCGCGAACCGTCCAAGCATCGAAAAAATACTTGACATTGAGACGCGGCGACCAGCTATGCACGTTTCCATAAACCGATTGCGTAATGATGGTCATATCCGACCGAAGCCCCGCCATCACTTGCACGCCCGACGATTCGTTAAAAGTCATACCTGCTTTTTCTTCGAGATAGAGGGCGATATTGTTCATGAAAGGCACTTGGTCGTAACGATATTCGCGCCAAGTCGGAGCATAACGCAGATCGTCGTAATAAGCGCCTCGCCCTTGATTGCCACTGCGCACATAGTCGGCGCCGAGCATGAGATTGCTGTGCAATTTGCCGAATTGTCGCACCCATTTGGCTTTGACTTTTGCCGTGATGTCGATCAATTTATTGTCGGTATGCGCCAATTCGTACCAATAGCCGGGCGTCAGCAGCACGATTGCCGCATCGGGTTTTTCGTCATAATTTTGTGCCATAAAATAACCTTCTTCCGTGCCGTGAATGGCGGCTATCGAACCCGACGATGATTTGTTGGTGTTGACCGACGATAATTTATCGGTATAATTGACCGACAGAAAAGTTTCCCATCGGGTGATCCAAGGCAAATTCAAAACGCCATCGAGCCGCAAATGTCCGCGTAAAGCATTGTCTTGCTGCTTGTTATAAGTATAGAGAAACTGGTCGGGATCGGCTTGACTGTTGTAGCCGCCGACGTTTCCGGTAAGTCCTATCGCCAATGACAAAGGCTTGTTTTGTTTGTTGAACGTGTTTTCGTAAAGCGCCGAAACACTTGTGCGTTTGTAGGAAGTGTATGGCGACGCCAAATCGGAAATCGACCGCGCATATTCGGCGTCAATGTTCAGCACGCCGATCTTATGCGACAAGTCAAAGCCTTTACTGACAGCTACTTGTTTGGTATTGGGTTGCATCGTTACTTCGACCGACAGCGGCGATTTCCCTTTTTTGGTGTTGATTTTGACGATGCCGTTAGCAACGTCGCCATATTCGGCGGAAGGGATGCCAGTGATGATCTCGACCGATTCGATATTGCCGGTAGCGATATTGCGCGTATCGATGCCATAAATTTCGCCGATACTCGACGAGGAGGCGGCTCCAAATTCGGCATTGTTCGACAGACGCACGCCGTTGATTTCGATTGCCGTACCAAAACTTGTATTGTCTTTTTCTCCTGCTGACCCTCGCAGTGTGATACGTTGGGGTGAACCGGTCGCCAAATGCAGGTTGCGGTTGGTCTGTCCTCCCGGCAAGAGGCTCATCACATCGGCAATCGCTGTCGCGTGCAGATGTTCCAAACCTTGTTGCCCAATCAAATAAGAAGTCGCCGATTCGTCCTGCTTGTTTTTTGCCGTAACGGTTACTTCGTTGAGCGCCAAATTGCTGGGCGACATCAAAATTTGTGCCGTGAGCGTGTCCTTGCGGATATTCCACAGCAGCGATTGTTGTTCGTAGCCCAGACAGGAAACGACGATTCGCAGCTCGTTTTGCGCAATATTGTTGATGATGAAATGACCGTTTTTATCCGTCAATGTCCACAATTCATTGTCCGGCAAGACGACAGTGGCATATTCGATCGGCGCCTGCGTTTTGCGGTCGATCACCTTGCCTGCAATGCGGTATTGGGCATATATCAACGGAGATATGCCCGAAAATAAGACTAATATGAATAACGATCGTAGCATTTTTTTCGTTTCGGGCTGCAAAGGTAGGTAAAAAAAACAAATCAAAAATACCTAAATGTAGGTATTTTGCCATAAAAGTTGTATCTTTGCATCCAAATTTTTTCAATAAAATGGCAATCACACAAATAAAAACGTTGAAAGATCCCGATTTGGGAGAAATTATTTATAGGACAAACTCGTTAGCAAAATCCTATTCGATACGGGTTTTTGGGACGCATGTCGTTATTTCTATGCCGCCTTATGGCAATTTGGCTTTCGCCGAACAGTTTTTTTGGAAACATCACGAATGGATTTTAAACAAAAGAAACAAAATCAAGGAGCGCACCATACACAACGAAGTGGTTTTGAGGCAACAGGCATTGCAATTTTTGCCTGCCGAACTGCAACGCTTGGCAGACCTGCACGGTTTCACTTTCAAGCATGTCTGCGTCAGAAAAAGCCGAACACGCTGGGGCGCCTGCAACTCGCGCCACCATATCAGCCTGTCGTTTTTTCTGATGTTGTGTCCGCCGCATCTGATCGAATATGTGCTGCTGCACGAATTGTGTCACACAGTCGAAATGAATCACGGCGAAAATTTTTGGGCATTGCTCGATAAATGTACGAATGGTCAAGCGCGGCAATTAGCGCAGGAATTGCGAAATTTTTCGCGTGATATGCACTTGGAATGAGGTAAATTGATTACCTTTGCATACATCAAATGAAAGAAAAACGCTTATGGATAATTATATTGTATCAGCTCGAAAATATCGTCCGACCACTTTTCAATCGGTTGTCGGACAAAAATCATTGACCACTACGCTGAAAAATGCGATTCAAAACAATAAATTGGCGCATGCCTATCTGTTCTGTGGTCCGCGTGGCGTCGGCAAAACCACTTGCGCCCGCATTTTTGCCAAAACCATCAACTGCTTTCACTTGCAAGCCGACGGCGAAGCCTGCGATACTTGCGAATCATGCAAAGCTTTTAACGAAAATCGTTCCTATAATATCTATGAATTGGATGCGGCAAGCAACAATTCGGTGGATGATATTCGTACTTTGGTCGAACAGGTGCGCATCCCGCCACAAATCGGAAAATATAAAGTCTATATCATCGACGAAGTTCACATGCTTTCCAATGCGGCGTTTAATGCCTTTTTGAAAACGCTGGAAGAACCGCCTCACCACGCCATATTTATTTTGGCGACAACCGAAAAACATAAAATTATTCCGACCATCCTGTCGCGTTGCCAGATCTATGATTTCAGCCGGATCACCATCAACGACATCGTCGATCACTTGGCGTATGTAGCTCAAACCGAAAATGTAGCCGCCGAAAAAGAGGCGCTGACACTGATTGCCCAAAAAGCAGACGGCGGTATGCGCGACGCCTTGTCGATGTTCGACCAAATTGTGAGTTTTTCGAGTGGAAACATTAGCTATCAGGCTGTTATCGAAAATCTGAACATATTGGATTACGACTATTATTTTCGTCTGTTGAATACCATTTTGGCGGGCGATGTGCCTCAATCGCTGCTGATTTTAGACGAAATTTTGCGCAAAGGTTTCGACGGACAGCACATCGTTGGCGGCTTGTCCAATTTCCTGCGCGAAGTCCTGATATGCAAAGATCCGCAAACCGTTTCGCTGTTTGCCACCGGCGACGTCGTCAAAGAAAAATATTTAACGGCAGCGCAACAATGTTCCAACCCTTTTTTGTATCAGGCATTGGAATGGTGCAACGAATGTGATCTGAAATACCGCGAAAGTAAAAACAAACGACTCTTGGTAGAAATCTTGCTCATTCGGCTCTGTCAGCTCACTCATCCGGTCGCACCGTCGGATGATAAAAAAAAAATTAGTTTAGCGCCCCTGACGGCAAACACGCCGACGGAAACAGCATCGAACACGCCTGCCACAACGCCTATTGCGACGCCAAAACCTTTGGTAGCGCCTCGTGAAGAGTTGCACAAAGTCAACGAACCGCCCACCGTCTATACCGGCGCCGACATCAACATTCATACTGCCGAAACCGAAGAAAAAAAGCAGGAAACAACGCCCCCCCAACAAGATTTGAATGAGCCGTTCAGCCAGTCCGATTTGGAACAGGCATTGCGCAACTATGCCGAAACGCAGGACGACGAATATCTGAAAAATACGCTTTTGACCTCCAAAGCCATCTTGACCGCCGGCAACCGGATTCAAATTGACGTTTTCAATCAGGGACAGGAAGACAAGCTGAAAGAAAAATCGGCAGAAATCACGCATTTTCTCAATGACAAACTGCGCAATACCCAAATCACCCTGCACATCACGCAGGTAGAACTCGAACACGAAATATTGCCGGTCGGCAACAAAGAAATATACGACTATATGGCAGAAAAAAATCCGCATATCCAAACTCTATTTCAAGAATTTCAATTGGAATTTTAGCAAACAAAATAACTTTGATAAATAATGAAGCGCCTCTTTAAAAAACCGACATTCAGGCAAGGAATAATGATTGCTTGCCTTTTTTGCGGTCTGACTGCGACCGCGCAAACCGTTCCGAATCTCTATAAAAATGCTGATCAAAGGGCGATGAACCGTTGGGTAGATTCGGTGATGCAAACTTTGTCGCCGGACGAAAAAATCGGACAACTGTTTATGCCGATCGTCAAACCGTCGCACGACTGGCAGACAAAAACCCTGAAATGGATCGACAAACAGAAAATCGGCGGCATCCTCTTTTCCGGCGGAACGACCGACGAACAGTTGGCGAGTTTACAACGCTATCAGGAGGCGAGCCGTATCCCGCTACTGATTTCCGCCGACGCCGAATGGGGCTTGTCGATGCGGCTGAAAAACACGCCGCGCTTTCCGAAAAATATGATGTTGGGCGCCATCCAAGACAATCAATGGCTGCAACGCTATGGTGAAGAAATGGGACGCGAATGTCGCGAAATGGGCATCCATATCAATTTTGCGCCGGTCTTAGACGTGAACAGTAACCCTGCCAATCCGGTCATCGGAACACGCTCTTTCGGCGAAAATCCACAACCGGTTGCCGCCAAAGCTATCGCCTACGCACAAGGTTTGGAATCGCAAGGAGTGCTGTCGGTCGGCAAACATTTCCCCGGACATGGCGACACTTCGCAGGATTCGCACCTGACACTGCCTTCGCTTTCCCACAACCGCGCACGATTGGATGCTGTCGAACTCCTGCCTTTCCGTCAATACATCGCCGCCGGTTTAGGTGGTATGATGACGGCGCATTTAGCGATTCCTGCATTGGATTCTACTGCCCAACTGCCCGCGTCGCTTTCACCGTCGATTGTTACGGATTTACTGACCGACGAGCTGGGTTTTCAAGGCTTGAAATTTACCGACGCCCTGATGATGAAAGGCGCTACACGCACCGGTAGCAGCGCCTGCGTCGAATCGCTGTTAGCCGGAAACGATGTGTTGCTGGGTATGGATAATGTCGAAACGGAGTTTTCCGCCGTCCGCCAAGCCGTCGCGTCGGGACTGATTTCTATGCAGAAAATTGACGAACATTGCCGCAAAATTCTTACTTACAAATATATTTTGCACAACAACGCAACACCTTCGGATAAAAATTTATCGACAGAAACCGCCTCCGAACTGATTCTAAAATTAAATGCCGAAGCCATCACCCTGCTGAAAAACAAAAAAGAGGCGATTCCCTTGCAGGATTTAGAGCGCAAAATTGCCGTCGTTTCTATCGGCGACCATCTGAAAAACAGCTTTCAAACAACACTCGCACTTTATGACAACTTTGATTTTATTGCCCTCGATAGCGATAAGGCGCAGTCCTTCCCATTGCCCCGACTGTCTAAATACGATGCGGTCATTGTCGCCCTTCATTCCGAAAAAACAGTAGCCTATAACACCGCGTTACAGTCATTGGGAAAAGCGACCGAAGTGCATCTCTGCTTCTTTACCTCGCCTTATTATTTGAGCAAAATGAAGTCGGCGATCCGTGCGGCGACTTCGCTGGTGCTTGCCTACGAAAATACCGACGGTGCACAACAAATGGCGGCGCAAGTGATGATGGGCGGCTTGCCTGCCAAAGGAAAACTGCCGGTCGCCATCAAAGATTTGTATGACTGTGGCGACGGTTTGACAACAGAAAAAGCTGTCCGTTTGGCATATTTGCCGCCGAGCGCAGTGGGTATGTCGAGCCGCGTCTTGAGCCGCATCGACAGCGTAGTGGCAGACGGCATCCGGCAAAAAGCATTTCCGGGCTGTCAGATTTTAGTGGCAAAAGACGGCGTGGTGGTCTATCATCGCGCTTTCGGATATTTCGATTACGACGGCAACCATCCCGTCAGCAACAACGATATTTACGATGTTGCCTCCCTCACCAAAGTAACGGCGACGCTTCCTGCAATTATGCAACTCTACGACCACAACAAACTGCGGCTGTCAGCGCCACTCAGTCAATATGTTCCTTTGCTGCGAAACAGCGACAAGGCAAAAATCACCGTCCGAAATGCGCTCTATCACCAGTCGGGTTTGATTCCGTTTATCTCTTTTGTTCCTGATTTACAGGTATTTCCGACGCCGCACACGGGATTCAACCGACAAGCAGGCGACAGTTTTTATATCGCTGACAACTTCGATGCAGTGATACTGCGGCGCATCGTCGAATCGAAATTAAAACCGCAACGCTATCTGTACAGTGATCTGAATTTCATGCTGTTGAAAGAGGCTGTCGAAAATCTGTCGGAAAAAAGTTTGGACGTTTATACGGAAGAAAATTTTTATGCGCCGTTAGGATCCGCCACTACCGGTTTTTTGCCTATGCGCAAGTTCGACAGATCCATCATCGCGCCTACCGAATACGATACGATCGTGCGACGGCAGCTCATTCGAGGCTTCACGCACGACGAATCGGCAGCGTTTATGGGCGGCGTTTCGGGCAATGCAGGCTTGTTTTCCAATGCCAACGATTTGGCAAAACTCCTGCAAATGTATCTGAATCACGGCGTTTATGGCGGCAAACGCTATTTCTCAGCCGCGACTGCCAAGCTGTTCACCACAAGCAAAAGTACGATCAGCCGACGCGGATTGGGTTTCGACAAACCCGACAAAGCGCACGAAACCGGATCCACCGCTCTGCAAGCTTCCGCCGCTACTTACGGACACACCGGATACACCGGCACCTGTTTTTGGGTTGATCCCGAACAACAACTGATTTATATTTTTCTCTCCAACCGCGTTTATCCCTCGCGTAACACCGGCTTGATGACGCTCAATATCCGCCCGAAAATTCAAGCAATCATCTACGAGGCAATTTCTACGGACATAGCCTACTCTACCCCACTAATCACTGAACACTAATCACTAACCACTAATCACTGAACACTAACATTGATTTTCGCTCCCTTCACGCCTTTGGCTTTTGCCTCGAAGGTGATGTTGCCCGGTGTTTTTCCTGCCTGCACAATGGCGTTGAGTTGTCCGCTGAAAAGCGGCATTCGCTTCTCGTGGAAGAGGTAGAGGCAAGTCGGGTCGCCGTTGGCAGCGGCGCGGAAAGTTCCTGCTCCGCTGACCGAGAACTGTATTTCGCGGCTGTCGGTCGGACAGGGATTGCCGTCTTTGTCCACCACGCGCACGTTGATGTACAGCAGGTCGTTGCCGTCGGCTTTGAGCGTGGTGGCATCGGGCGTGAGTTCGATGTGATGCGGTTTGCCTGCGGTGCGAACGGTGGTTTCCATTTGCGCCACACCTGCGGAATCGTACGCCACTACACGCAGTTCGCCCGGCTCGTATTTGGTGTCGAACCACATCAGGCGGTAACGTTTCTGACGTTCAAAATTGCGCTGCGCCTCGCTGCTTTCGCTGCCCTCGAGCGTTACGGAAAGGTCTTTGCTGCGTTTGCCCTGCGATTTTCCATTGATAAAAACTTCGGCTGTGGGGAAAGAAGTATAAACGAAAATCGGCGTTATTTCGCCTTCGCGCCCCTCCCAGTTCCAGTGCGGAAGGACGTGCAGCGTTTTTTCCTGTGTGTTCCAAACACTTTTGTAAAGATAATAACGGTCTTTGGGGATGCCTGCAAGGTCAATAATTCCGAAAAGCGACGAATGGCTCGACCAGTCGGCGTAGTAGGGCGTTGGTTCGCCCAGATAATCGAAGCCCGTCCAAACGAACTCGCCGATGCAGTAGGGGCGGTCTTGCTGATTGATAAAATCGTCGTCGGGCAGGTTCGACCAGTTGCAGTGTTCCACGTCGTAGCCGCTGCTCTGGTGGTCGTCGTATTTTGCGTCCGCTTTTCGTTCAACGGGAAATTTATACACGCCTCGCGATGAAACGGTGGAAGAGGTCTCGGCGCCCAGCACGATTTGCTGCGGCAGTTTTTCGTATGCCTCGCCGTAGTATTGCAGCCGATAGTTGAATCCGGCGACGTCCATTGTGGCGGCAAAGTTGTTGTTAATCACATTTTTAGCCCTGTCCATTCCGGTGGTTACGGGACGTGTGGGGTCTTCGCGGTGGCAGATGTCCTGCATCATTCGTGCCAATTGCACGCCATTTTTCGAGGTTTGGTCGGGCACTTCGTTGCCAATGCACCACATCACCACGCTGGGCGAATTGCGGTAGCGCCGCACCAGATTGACCAGGTCGCGCTCTACCCAGCGGTCGTAGTAGAGGTTGTAGCCGTTTTTCATTTTTCGCGCCTTCCATTCGTCAAAACTTTCCGCCATAATCATCATTCCCATTTCGTCGGCGGCGCTCACCAATTCGGGCGCAGGCATATTGTGGGAGGTGCGAATGGCGTTGCAGCCCATCGCTTTCAGCAGGCGTATCTGACGGCGAATAGCGGCATCGTTTACCGCTGCGCCCAACGCGCCAAGGTCGTGGTGGTTGCACACGCCCTGAAATTTCGTTTTTTTACCATTTAAATAAAAACCGTCGTTGGGGCGAATTTCGATGCTGCGCACGCCGAACCGCGTTTGATAGGTGTCTATCACGCGCCCTGATTTTTTCAGGGTGAAAACCGCCATATACAGCGCCGGATTTTCAGGCGACCAGAGGTCGGGCGAGGTCATCACAAATTCTTTTTCATAAACGTTTTTATCGGAAAACGTATTTTCCAAATTTCCTTTGAAAATAATTTTCTGCGAATGGTCGTTTTCGCATTTATATACCTGTGTTTCAATATAAAAATCGTTTTTTTGAAAACCTTCGGGGAAATGTACGCCCACTTTCATTGCCACTTTTGCAGCCCGCTGGCTGACTTCGGGCGTGGTAATCTGCGTTTCCCAGAGCGGAACATACGCCTCGCCGGTGGCAATCAGATGTACGTTGCGATACAGCCCCGCCCCCGGATACCAGCGCGAAGATTCGGGCAGGTTGTTCAAGCGCACGGCGAGCGTGTTGTGGCGTCCGTCTTTGTTAATCAGCGGACTTACCTCCAAGGCGAACGAATTGTAGCCGTAAGCCCATTCGCCCGCTTTTTGTCCGTTGACAAAGACCTCGGCGTTGGACATTGCCCCGTCGAAAAGGAGGGTAACGTTGCTTTTTTCGTCGAAATCGGGCACGTCAAACGAGGTACGGTACCAGCCCACGCCCGTGAACGGCAGTCCGCCGGTACGTCCGGCGTGTTCCATTGGCGCCTGTTGTCCGTCCTGTTCAATTGCCACGTTTTGTCGGTCGTTGAACTCGCTGAAAGGACCGTAGATAGCCCAGTCGTGCGGCACGGCGACGGTTTGCCAGCGGCTGTCGTCGAAGTCGGGTGCCGGCGCTCCTTCGAGGTCGCCTCTGTGGAATTTCCAGCCCTCGCGAAGCAGGGTTTCGCTGCGCTGTGCAAAAGCGAAGGAAGAAATGAAAATGGCTGCAATAGCAAGATATACTTTATTCATTTTTAAATAAGAAATAAGGTTGAATGATTTTTCGGAATGCAAAAGTAGGAAAAATTCGGGAATATATTTTTTTTCTTTGGGAAAAGTTTTGAGATTTCAAAAGAAACTATTACCTTTGCACCACATTTTGGAAAAGATTTCAACATGATGCTCTCAGGAAGTGTGGGTGAGTGGCTGAAACCAACAGTTTGCTAAACTGTCGTGCGGGTAACCGTACCACGCGTTCGAATCGCGTCGCTTCCGCTAATCAATTGAAAATTGTAAATTGTGTCTATCCGATTTCCGATTTTCAATTTTTATTTTTCAAAGACATGATAACGTTAAACATCGAAAAAACATTTGGTTTCGTACCAAAAGAACAAATCTTCGCGCAAGCCGAAAAAGCCAAAGTTTGTAACCAAACATTGGAAAATGCGACCGGTAAAGGCAACGATTTTTTGGGCTGGATGCACCTGCCCTCCGCTATCACAAATGACGAATTAGCTGATATTCAGCAGACTGCCAAGCAATTGCGCCAAGAATGCGAAGTGGTAGTTGTCATCGGCATCGGCGGCAGCTATTTGGGTGCAAAAGCCGTCATCGAAGCGCTGTCGAGCAGTTTTGAACCGACAAAACCCGCCGTCGTATTTGCCGGACACAATATCGGCGAAGATTATCTTCACGAATTATCGACATTCCTCAAAAACAGATCCTTCGGGCTGATCAATATCTCCAAATCGGGGACGACGACCGAGCCGGCTTTGGCTTTCCGCATCCTGAAAAAACAGTTGGAAGACGCCGTCGGCAAAGCGGTAGCGAAAAAACGCATCGTCGCCATCACCGACCAATCGCGGGGTGCATTGCGCACACTGGCAACCCGAGAAGGCTATAAAACTTATGTCATCCCCGACAATGTCGGCGGACGTTTTTCGGTTTTGACGCCGGTCGGATTGTTGCCCATCGCAGTGGCAGGCATCGACATCAAACAGTTGGTGGCAGGCGCCGTTTCGATGGAAAATCTGACAGGCAGCGCCGTTCCGTTTGAAAAAAATATTGCGGAAATATACGCTGCTACCCGTAACGAATTGTACAAAAGCGGCAAAAAAATTGAGATCTTGGCTAATTTTCATCCAAAACTGCACTATGTTTCCGAATGGTGGAAACAGCTCTACGGCGAAAGCGAAGGCAAGGAACACAAAGGCATTTTCACTGCGTCGGTCGATTTCACCACCGACCTCCATTCGATGGGACAATGGATACAGGAAGGAGAACGCACAATTTACGAAACGGTGATTTCCGTTGCCTCGCCCGACCATACTTTGACCGTGCCTTTCGATGAACAGGATTTGGACGGGCTGAATTTTTTAGCCGGACAACGAGTCGATCACGTCAATAAAATGGCGGAATTGGGAACGCAACAGGCGCATGTCGATGGCGGCGTTCCGAATATCCGCATCGAACTTCCCGAATTGAACGCACATTATTTAGGGCAGTTGCTCTATTTCTTTGAACGCGCATGTGGCATTAGCGGCTACATCTTGGGCGTCAATCCTTTCGATCAACCCGGCGTGGAAGCTTATAAGAAAAACATGTTCAAACTGCTGAACAAACCCGGATATTGATGCTGAAAGCCTTTCTTTTCGATATGGATGGCGTCTTGTACGACTCCATGCGCGGACATGTGCAGGCATGGCACGATACTTTGGCGGCGGAAGGCATTGTCGTTCCGCCCGCCGAGTTGTATCTCTACGAAGGGCGCACCGGACATTCGACCATCAATCTGCTGTTTAATCGCACTTTCGGACGCAACGCTACACCGGAAGAAGTGGAACGAATCTATCTGCATAAAGCGCAACGATTCAACGAGTTAGAATCGCCTGAATCGAAACCGATGCCGGGCGCATGGGAAGTTTTGCAACAGGTGAAACAAGCCGGACTGCAACGCATCATCGTTACCGGATCGGGACAACAATCGCTGTTTGAAAAGTTAGACAAACATTTTCCCGCAATGTTCGACCGCGATAAGATGGTAACGGCTTACGACGTCAAACATGGCAAACCAAATCCCGAACCCTATTTGAAAGGCTTGCAGAAAGGCGGATTACAACCCGATGAAGCTATTGTGGTCGAAAATGCGCCTTTGGGCGTCGAAGCCGCACGCGCAGCAGGCGTCTTTACGGTGGCAGTCAACACAGGTCCGCTCGCCGACGATATTCTTTGGAATGCAGGCGCCAATTTCGTCTATCCCTCCATGCAGGCATTGGCAGATGATTTTGATGCCGTCATTGCGGCGTCTATCTAATCAATGAACCTGCCAATATCTGACCACGGCGCGGATTTCGTCATAGCTGATTTCGTCGCCGAGTTTTTCTTTGATGGGTGTAACCGATTTTTGTTCGGGCGTAAGCATCGTTTGCACTAATGGCAAAATTTTCTCCACTTTATCTTTTGGAACCAGCGCAAAAATGGACACCTGACCGCTTGATATATAATGAGATAGATGTTCCATAATCGTGCTTGTTTGCAGATTACGTTCTTCTCCGATTTGTTGAATAGTTTTGCCTGCCTGAAACATTTCGAGCGACAATTTGGCGCTGTCGCCTTTCTGTTTTTTCTCCGGTTTGGGCAGTGGCTGCAATTTTTCCGTCGGGAGTTGCAATGTCCGGCTGTCAACCAGTCGAAGGTTGTAATATTGAACATTTTTCAGTTTTTCGATAAACAACGTCAAATTTTGTTCGATTTCCAAGAGATGTTTGTAATATGTTTTGGCTTTTTTTGCACCCTCAAACTGCTTGATATTGGTGCGTAGCGGAGTGAGTAAATGCTTGATATACAACGGATAGAAATATTCTACTGCTTTTTGACAACGCTCCCTTAATTTGTCTGTTTCGACCTCTGACTGATCGCAGATTTTTTGCAGTTGATGTTGAAATTTTAGAATGGTATATTCCTGTGATCGAGCAAATTTGCGCATTTCGCTTAAAAGCGTTTTGGCGTCGTCGAACTCTTCGCCGATTTTGTCTTTTAAGAGCTGGGCAAAATCATAAAAAATAGCGTGCAAAGGCTTCAAATCAAAGTAATTTTTCAATTTTTCAGTCCAGAAAAACTGTTTTTGCTCTTTGAGCGTATTTTCGAGTTCGATGAGGGAACGTTCTTTTTCGGAAAGTTCAAGCGCATAAGGGTCGGTTTGAATTGCAGTTCTGGATATAAGCGACTGAAATACAATACCTTCCAATGTTGTGCAACGGCTCAATGCCACATAAGCCTGCCCCGCTGCAAACGCCCGCGAAATATCTAAAATGACATTGTTAAAGGTCAATCCCTGACTTTTATGCACGGTAATCGCCCATGCCAAACGCACCGGATATTGCGTGAAAGTTCCTAAAACTTCCTCTTCCATTTCTCCGCTTTCTTTGTTGAAATTGTAGCGATTGTTTTCCCAAATTTCCGTATGCAGTTGAATTTCAGTGCTGTCATTCTCACAAAGCGCCCAAATTTCGTCTTTGGAAATGCGGGTGATCGTGCCGATTTTGCCGTTGTAATACAGTTTTTCCTGACTTGAATCATTTTTGACGAACATAATTTGCGCCCCTTCTTTCAGCTGCAAGACTTTTTCGCAGGGCAACATAAATTCGGGAAAATCCTTGTCGATTTTGCCTTCAAATTCAAATTGTGGCGTCGGTAATTGCTGTAATTTTTCGGTATTGATTTTGTCTGCCTGAAAATTATGCGTCGTGAGCGTGATGAATTTTTGATCTTTCGGCGGGTTAAAATCGCGAAAATATCTACTGTTAAGCAGTTTAATATCAGCATCTTGCAGAATATTATTTCGCACGCGATTTAACAAATCAATAAATTGGCTGTCCTGCTGGCGATAGACTTTTTTCAATTCAATATAGACCGGCGGATTTTTGAGCAGGGCGTGTGCATGAAAGAAAAATTGCGTCCGGTAATAGTCGCGCAAAATTGACCATTCTTCATCTTTGACGACCGGCGGCAGTTGAAACATATCGCCGATATAGAGCATTTGCACGCCTCCGAAGGGATTGCTCGAACGGCGAATCCGTCGCAAAACAGCGTCAATAGCGTCTAACGTATCGGAGCGAAGCATACTCACTTCGTCGATAATCAGCAGTTCCATTTGGCGAATGACTTCCAATTTCTGCTTTGAAAAATGTGAAATATCCTGTTTTTGATTGTCGTTGGGGACGTAGGGTGAAAACGGCAACTGAAACAGGGAGTGCAGTGTAACGCCGCCCGCATTGATAGCCGCCACCCCTGTCGGAGCAGCCACCACCGCAATTTTATGCGTCGTCGCCACTATATCGCGCAAAAAAGTTGTCTTGCCGGTACCTGCTTTTCCTGTGAGAAAAACGTGCTGCGAAGTTTCGTTGACAAATTCGCGAGCCATTTCATAAAGTGAGGTTTCTGTTGTTAAATTCATCTGAAAATCGAATTATATGTTATCTATCTGAAAATTTTCTACTGAAAATTCATCGGGATGCACCCATTGAATTTCCGTATCGCGTTTGAACCACGTCATTTGTTTGCGGGAGTAAATTCGGGTGTGTTGCTTGATCTTTTCAACAGCAAAATCCAAGCTGCAGGCGCCGTCAAAATATTGAAACAGTTCTTTATATCCAACTGTATTCAAAGAATTTAGATGTCTGAAAGGTTCTACTCGACGCGCTTCGTCCAACAAGCCGACACGCATCATTTCGTTGGTGCGCCGATTGATTCGCTCGTAGAGTTCTTCGCGCTCGCGTCGCAACCCGATTTTTACAATACGAAAAGGACGCTTTTTGACCTGCGCCGTGCGTAAGGAGGAGTACGGCTTGCCTGCCATCAAACAAATTTCGAGTGCATGAATCACCCGTTTGTGGTTTTTTAAATCCACTTGTTGATAAAAAACAGGATCTAACAGTTTGAGTTGCAGACGAATAGGATCTATACCTTCGCGCTCGTACAAAGTGCGCAAATCGTTTCGCAAATCGGCATCGATGGTCGGAATATCGTCTATTCCGCGACATACGGCATCGAGATACATCATCGAACCGCCGGTCATCAAGACAACGTCGTGACTGACAAATAACTCATCCAGCAAACGAAGCGCGTCTGTTTCAAATTGACTGGCGCTATAATACTCGTCCAAGCTGTGCGTTCCGATAAAATAATGTTTCACCCGCTGCAAATCAGTTGGAAACGGTGCTGCCGTACCTATCGGCAAATCCCTGTATATCTGGCGCGAATCAGCCGAAAGAATTGGCGTTTGCCATTTTTCCGCCAAACGCAGGCTCAACTCGGTCTTGCCCACGCCGGTAGCGCCTAACAGAACAAGCAGGGTTTTCAATAATCAAAAGGATTACCTTCGTTCAAATCGTTCAAATCTTCGTCGTCGAAACCGTCGTCGCCAAATTCGTCAAAATAATCTTCGTCGTCGGTAGCGGCAGCAGTTGTGCCGGTCGTAGCTTTCACATCATAGTCATCGAATTGCGTAACCTGTTGTGGCGGCTGTCCAACGGCTTTGACCACTTTGGCGTGGGCTTGATCTCCGGTAGTTATTTCGCGCAGTTCCATAAAGAAACAGCGTTCGGTCAGCGGCTCGAAAACATAAATCAAACGTTGCCGTTCTTCGTCTAAAAATTCGCTCAATCGGACATTTTCCATCACATAAATATCTTCGTCGGCGCCCGAACCCATATCTACCAGCGTGATTTCGGTATTTTTCACCCACTCGTCGTCGCAGAGATGAAACGACGTGATTTGGTCTTTGGCATATCCGACCGAATTTAAAATGGCTTCGTGCAAATCAAAAAAACTTGCTTCGGAGTCGATGGTTATATCCCTTCTAAAGTTATCCGTTTCATCGGAAACAATGATAAATCTGTAAATCATATTATTTGATATTGTTTGTTAAGTTTTATGCCGCAAAGGTAAATATAATTTTAGAATATTCTTTGTTATCGCAAATATTTTTTTACGACAGCAGCTAATTTTTCATTTTGTTCGAGACGTTGCGCAATATTTCCGTCTCTGTCCATGATGAAAGTAGCGGGCAAAGATCGCACATTATAGCGTTGGGCAATTTCGGAATAGACCGATTGCTCATCGTGTACGCATATCCATGGAATATTGACGGCTGCATTTTTCCACTCATGTGTATCGGCGTCTAACGAAACCTGGTAAATTTCCAAGCCCTGATCGCAATATTGCTCATAGATTTGCATCAGTTCGGAGTTGTGCGCAGGCGATTGGGTTTGCGTATATGCCGTAAAATCAACGATCACCACTTTTCCCGCACCAATTTCCGAAAGGCGAACCGGTCGGTCGTACAGGTCGGGTAACACAATGTCTAAAAACGCTTTACTGTTGGTTTCTTCCATTTTGACCGTCCTTTCGCCACGGATGACCGCCCGCGAAGCGAGATACATCTTTTTCAGTTGGATGGTGCGGGGCGATTCGGGATAATTTTGATCCCAAGCATTGGCAATTGCGCCCAATAATTTGTTGTCGGCTTTGTTGTATATGTCGAAAATCAATGTATGATTAACTTGCTGAAACAAAGCAAAATACGCTGCCAAAGAACCGAAATCGGCAATCATAAAAGCGGTAGCCGGTTTTTTGTAATCGTCGATGATGGCATTGAGCGAGTCGATGTAGGTATCGAGGCTCATATTGCCGGTTTCGTATTGATTTTTCAGGGCTTGGTAACGTTGTGCCGTTTGCGTCTGCAATTTGATTAAAGCTTTGATTTTCAACGATTCATCCACTGTTCCTTCCAGCGTATAGTTTGTTGCAAAAGTCTTAGCGTCGGCTTTGATTTGTATCCGATCGGCACTGTCAATCGCCAGCGTAACAATTTGATTATCTATCCGCAGTCGGTAAAAATCCGGATAATCGTAACGCTGCCAAAATTGAAAATTCCCGTCCGTAAGCTCAACAGAATCAGTCAGTTCAATTTTTGTTGTTCCGATGTGTTCCAAATAAAGGGTTTTGTTGGCGGCATTCGTTATTTCGCCGCTAATTGTAAAACGAGCTTTCTCTTTCGAGCATGCTGTAACTATCAGTGCGACAAGGCATAAACTCGCGCTTGCCTGCTGTTTCCAAAAGTATTTCATATTTTTTTTGTTTAATCTTTGGGGCAAAGGTACAAATTTAAAATGACAAAAGTGTTCGTTTCCGTCCGGAAAAACATCCAGCCTACAACTACCAACCACTAACCACTATTTCCCCTTCCGTGATTTCCCGTTTCGTGTCGTCAATTACCATTGCAATAGCGGTGGCGTTGGGGTAAGGCGCTACGTAATTGCCGTCGATGATTTGCGCTTTTGCTTCGGCAAGTTTTGCAGGTACATCTTCCGATTTGTATGCCACTTTTATTTCTATCACCCAAACATTGCCGAGATAGTCAAGCACAAGGTCTGCACGCCCAAGATTGGTGTGCATTTCGGCGACGGCAGCCACGCCGCAACCGCGCACAAATGCTAAAATCATAGAGCGATAATGCCATTCGTGCAAAGAAAAAGTGTAGCGATTGTCCATAATATTATTTTCAGC
>JAISUM010000118.1 GCA_031272095.1 Candidatus Symbiothrix sp.
GCAGGAACTCACTGTAACGAAATACCGAAATGGGCTGAAAAAGAGACGTATTCAGAAACTCCAATAAAAGTTGAGAAAATAGGTATTAAGGAAAGTGAAGTTGCCCGCCAAGCAATTGAAGATTTTTATCGTGCAACCCAACCGGGGAAAATTCATAGAATTGCAGTAAGATATTTGCGAAGAATGAAACTCTATGATTTCTTCCGCAACCTAAAAAAAACTTATTCTGTTTGATATTGCGAAAATTATACTTACATTTGCAAGCTGATTGTGAAACTTTTATTTTTATCTATGCTTATCGGCTTATCTGTCAATCATAAAGAAAATATGTCCTGCATTTCGCAAGCCTATTCGGATGCAGTGATTCAGGCAGGAGGGACGCCGGTGTTGATTCCTTTGACCAATCACACAGAGGTTTTAGACAGGATTTTGGCGCATATCGACGGATTGATTTTGTCGGGCGGTGGCGATATTCACGCCTCTTTTTTCAACGAAGAATTGCATCCGGCAGTCGAATCCTGCGATTTGGAACGCGACCGCTACGATCTGTATCTCTGCCGTCGCGCCGCCGCCCTGCAAATGCCTGTCTTGGGCATCTGTCGCGGACATCAAGTGATGAATGTAGCTTTTGGCGGCAGTCTGATTCAGGATATTCCTTCCTGTGTAGCGACGACGCTGCAGCATAGCCAGACGGAAGAACGCGACGTCGCGACACATACCATCCGAATTGCGCCCGAAAGTCGTCTGTCGCAACTCTTGCCCTCGACCACAATGGCGGTCAATTCGTTTCATCACCAAGCCCTGAAAACGCTCGCCGACGATTTTTCGGTCGCGGCGACGGCTGACGACGGCGTTGTCGAAGCCATCGAATCCAAGGAGGGGAAAGCCTTGCTCGGCGTACAGTGGCATCCTGAAAATCTGACGGCGGCAGACGATACGCTTTTCCGCTATATTGTGAACGAAGCGACGCTCTATCAGAAGGCAAAAGAGATTCACAGCCGGATTTTGTCGGTAGATTCGCATTGCGATACGCCGCTGTTTTTCCGTTACGGCATTGACATCGGCAAACGCAATCCGACGATCAACGTCAATCCGAAAGATTTAGGCGCAACGACAGAGGAGAAAGTCGCCTACAAAGTGAAAGTCGATGTGCCGCAAATGCAAGATGGCATGTTAGACGCCGTTTGTATGGTCGCCTACCTTCCGCAGGGCAAACGCGACGATAAAACATTGGCAGCGGTGGTGAAAAAAACCGAATCTATTTTGCAATCTATCCGCCGACAAGTCGAAAAAAATGCGGATATAGTGGCGATTGCACATTCGGCTACCGAACTGCAAGCCTTGAAACAAGCAGGTAAAAAAGCCATTTTTATGGGCATCGAAAATGCTTATGGCTTGGGAAAAGATATAGCCAACGTGCAAAAATTCGCGGAGATGGGCGTGGTGTATATTACGCTTTCGCACAACGGCGACAATGATGTCTGCGACGCTGCCGTGCGCTCGCATTTGGAACACGGCGGTCTGAGCGAGTTCGGAAAAGCAGTCGTTCGCGAAATGAACCGCTGCGGCATTATGGTCGATGTGTCCCACACTTCGGAACAAACGGTGCGTGACGTGTTGGCAGTCAGTTCCAAACCGATCATCGCCTCCCATTCTTCGGCAAAAGCTTTGTGCAACCATCCGCGCAACCTGTCGAACGAACTGATTCGTGCCATTGCAGCAAAAGGAGGTGTCGTGCAGGTCTGTCTCTATTCGGGATTCTTGAAAAAAAGCGGCAAAGCCAATCTGAAAGATGCCGTTGATCATATCGATCACATCGTGAAAACGGCGGGCATTGACCATGTCGGCATCGGCTCCGATTTCGACGGCGGCGGCGGGATTATCGGTGTGAATGCAGCCAACGAGATGCCCCAAATTACGATGGAATTGTTAAGACGCGGCTATTCCGAAACCGATATTGCCAAAATCTGGGGCGGCAATTTGTTGCGGGTGCTGAAACAAGTGCAAGCTTTATAGCTTATCGGGCAATAGAAACACGAGAAAACCGTTTGCCCGAATCTGCTTCGGACAAACAGTTACAATATAATATATAAGTAAAATAAATTATTCTTCTGCCTGTTGCAATTGCTGCACATAGACGGCGTGAATCTTTTGCTTCCTCTTTTCAACCGATGGTTTTGTGAAAGCCTGACGTCTTCTCAATTCTTTGGTAACTCCGGTTTTCTCAAACTTTCTTTTGAACTTTTTCAAGGCTCTTTCAATGTTTTCGCCTTCCTTTAATGGAACAATAATCATAATTTTTTCTCTATTAAATTTGAATTTTTGTTTGTTGTGTTTTATTTAAAAATTAATATTTCCACCGAAAGCATTTTACTTTCGGGCTGCAAAGGTAAGACAAAATTTTGAATTATCTGCAAAGTAAATGATTTTTTTCGCGTGTTTTTTCAATTTTCTTCGTACTTTTGCCCCGAAATTCAATGTCAGATGAAAAAATATTCGGAAAAACAAAGAGAATTAGACAAGCGTTATTTGCGTATGGCTTTGATTTGGGCGGAAAATTCGTATTGTCAGCGGCGGCAAGTCGGCGCATTGGTCGTCAAAGACAAGATGATTATTTCCGACGGATACAACGGAACGCCTTCCGGTTTTGAAAATAATTGCGAAGACGAAACCGGCGCGACCAAAGCATACGTTTTGCATGCCGAAGCCAACGCGATTACGAAAATTGCCTGCTCTAACAACAACAGTCAGGGGGCGACGATGTATGTTACCGCCTCGCCCTGCATTGAATGCGCCAAACTGATCATTCAGGCAGGAATCAAGCGGGTGGTCTATGCCGAAAAATATCGTTTGACCGATGGCATTGAACTTTTGGAACGCGCTAATATTGAAGTGATTTATATAGGAAAAGAAGAATTGTAGAACATAAAAAAGTCATTATAACAATGAAATCCCAAAAAACGGTCTGGTGGATGATTGTGTCTATCGTCTGTGCGCTTGTTGTCGGTTTTGCCGCCGGAAATTTTTTGTCGGGACGCTCGTTCGGACGCAAATTGTTTTTGACGCCCAACAACAAGATCAATATCATTATGGACATTATCAACGAAGATTATGTCGATACGATCAACATGAAAGATTTAACCGAAAAGGCGATATATAATCTGATCGACGAGTTGGATCCCCATTCGGTCTATATTTCCAATGACGAATTGCAGGATGTGATTGATGATATGGACGGACATTTTGGCGGCGTCGGCATAGATTATATGCGTTACAAAGACACCATTGTCGTCGTCAATGTGCATTATGGAAGTCCTGCTTCGCAAGCCGGTATGCAGGCGGGCGACCGCATCATTCAAATCAACGGGCAGCCTTTTGTCGGCATAGAGATGAGCAACGAAACCCTGCTGAAAAAGATGCGGGGAAAAGTCGGTTCCAACGTAAAAATGACGATCTATCGGACTGAAACAGACTCGATTATCGAATATTCCTTGCAGCGCAACAGTATTCTGATGACCAGCGTCAAAGCGGCTTACGAAGTCAGCAAAGGCATCGGCTACATCAAAATTTTCGACAAATTCACGCACACCACTTACGACGAATTTATTCAGGCAATCACCAAACTGACCAAACAGGGCTGCACATCGTTCATTCTCGACTTGCGGAGCAACAGCGGCGGCTCCTACGATGCAGCTGTGCAGATCATCAACGAATTTTTTCCGGAAGGGCGACTGCTCGTTTATACCGAAGGCAAATCCTTCCCGCGCATTGAATCGGTTTCCGACGGTAGCGGCTCGCTTGCCGACAAACCGGTGGTGATTTTGATCGACCAAATGTCGGCTTCCGCCAGCGAAATTGTCGCAGGTTCGATGCAGGACAACGACAGAGGCTTGATTATCGGTCGTCGCTCGTTTGGTAAAGGATTGGTACAGAATCAGATAGAATTGTCCGACGGCTCGGCTGTCCGTTTGACGATTGCCCGCTATTTCACGCCGTCGGGACGCAATATCCAGCGGCGCTACGAACTCGGAAAAACGTCGGAATACAATCAAGACTGGTTAGATCAGCTCAGCAACGGCGAAAGTTTTCATGCCGACAGCATCAAATTAGATACTGCCTCGACCTACCAAACCGTGCATGGGCGCACCGTCTATGGCAACGGCGGCATTATGCCCGATATTTTTGTGCCTTTGGATACTACCTATCTCACGTCGTATTATTTGCAGTTGGAAAATAAAGACATGTTCAATCGTTTTGCCTTTGAATATGTCGATGCCAACCGCGCTTTTTTCCGACAATTCAAAGACGAACAGGCATTGACCAACTATCTGAAAACGCAGCCGATTCTTTCGGAATTTATTCGTTATGCAGAACTCAACGGCGTCAAACGGCGCACGGTGCTGATCTATCGTTCCTCAAATCAGATTTTGCGCACTGCCCTTGCAAGCATTGTCAATAAACTGTTCGGCGAGGAGGCATTTTTCCGTGTTTATCAAGAAAACGATGCGGACATTGCACGGGCGATCAAAGCCATCAACGACGGCGAAGCCCATCCTAAAGCCATCGCCGCCAGCCCCATAAAAATCAGATAAAACAGAAAAAAATGGCAGTTTTATCGCATATCAGAAAATTTTTTACTAAATTTGCAGAATTATAAAATCAAATATCAATCTTTATGAGAACTTTAAAAGACTCTGTACTAACCCGTTGGGTTATGTTGGTGCTGTTGAGTGGCTTGACTTTTGCCACTTACTGGGCGCAAGATTTTATGGGTGGTCTGAAAGACCTCTTGATGACCGAATACGGTTTCACGAGCGAAAATTTCGGTCGCGTAGTGGGAATGACAACTTGGGCGAATATGGTCGGAATGATCATCGTCGGCGGATTTATGCTCGACAAGTGGGGCATCCGTATTGCCGGACTGGTTTTCGGCGGATTAGCGACTGTTGGCGCAACCGTTGTTTACCTTGCATCGGTAAATGTTTTCGGCGATTCACCCGACGCTAAACTTTGGCTGATGGGCATCGGTCGAATGATGTTCGGATCGGGACTCGAAGTGGTCTGCGTGGTTGCTACCCGTACCATTGTCAAATGGTTTAAGGGCTACGAAATGGCGCTCGCAATGGCAATCAACGTCGGTTTCGGACGTCTTGGCACCGCGATGGGTATCGCCGTTTCGCCGGATATTGCCGCAGGAAGCACGGTTGCTACTTCTATCGGTTTTGCCGCCTCTCTGCTGGGGTTAGCACTGATTTTGTTTGTGGTGTATCTGTATTTCGACGTCAAAATCGATAAGCAGTTGAAAGTTACGACAGACAAAGATGCGGAAGAAGAATTTAAATTTTCAGACCTGCTCAAACTGCTTAAAAATAAAGCGTTTATCTATATCACGCTGCTTTGCGTCGCTTTTTATTCGGCTTATTTTCCGTTTATTCAATATGCCTCCGACTTGCTGAAAAACAAATTCGGATTTTCTTCCACGATTGATATTCCGCCGATGACAACGGCGTTGATCTATTTAGCGCTGTTTGCATTTGTGATCTGCTTTGCCGTTGTCCCGGCAAACTTGAAAAGCCGAAAAGCGAAATCAACGGTACAGTTGGTAGTAGCCATCGGATTTGCAGTATTTATTTACTATTTCAGAGATTTGTTTTCAATCTGGCTGCAAAACGGACAAAAAACGACTTCGCTGATTCCGCTTGGAACGATCGTGTTTACGCCGATTTTCGGAAATTATATCGACCATCATGGCAAGAGCGCCTCGCTGATGATTCTTGGCTCGTTGCTGCTGATCTTTTCGCACCTTTCGCTTTCGCTGTCCAACAGTGTGATTTTAGCATATATAGGGCTTTTCACGCTGGGTATTTCCTTTTCTCTGATACCGGCGGCGATGTGGCCCTCCGTTGCAAAGATTGTACCGGAAAACCGGCTCGGCACGGCATATTCAACCATCTTTACCGTTCAGAACTGGGGACTTGGTCTGTTTTATTGGGGTATCGGCGCACTGCTCGATTTGGTAAACGCCGACAAACTCGACGCCATTAAAAACGAACAGGCAGTCTATGATTATACTATTCCTGTCTTGGTGCTGGTACTCTGCGGAGTAGTGTCGATTTTCCTTGCTTTCAAACTGAAACAGGCTGACAAAGAGGCTGATTACGGATTGGAAAAACCGAACATTCAAGAAACTTGACGATCGGCGGCGCACAGTCGGTCGTACCATTCTTGCCCGAATTTGCGGATCAGCGGCTCTTTCAAAAACTGATAGACTTTCAGGCGGCAATCGATGCCTCGACGTCGGGCGGCTTCGCAAACACTCCAACGATGGTAATTGATGGCGCGAAAACCTTTGTACTGCGCTACCCGCACAGGATATAAATGACAGGAAATCGGCTTGTAAAAGTCGATTTTCCCTGCATGATGGGCTTTCTCTATCGCGCAGCCGCATACGCCTTTCTCATCGTAACAGGTGAAAACACAATCTTCACCTTGAACAATGGAGGTAACGTATTCGTTGTCTTCGTCTAAATACACGACGCCCTGACGACGAATGACGGCTTGGGCTTTCGGCGACAAGTCGTCCCAGATATGTGGTAGCGCTGCCTCCAAAGCTGCGATTTCCGATGCCTCGACCGGCGCTCCCGATTCACCTTCGACACAACAAATACCGTGACAAGTTGCCAAATCGCAACAGAAATATTCGTCCAACAGATCAGGACTGATGATGGTGTCGTCGATCAAGATCATAAATTTTTCAACTCCTCTCGAAGAATTTCCATGCCGCGACTTGCTTTTTCTCGGATGATTGTCACATGCGTGCCGACCGACACTTGCGCCGGATCTATCAGAAAAATCGGCGTATGCGGACGGGTATAATTGATCAAACCGGCAGCGGGATAGACCTGCATGGATGTGCCGACGATCACGACAATATCGGCAGCGGCGACCAATTGTGTGGCGTCGCTGATCAACGGCACTGCCTCGCCAAACCAGACGATGAAAGGACGCAAACGTGAGCCGTCTTTGGCTTTTTCGCCTTTCTGCACCGGGCGCGTGCCGATGTCGATCACATCCGTTTTGCTCTCGTTGCAGACTTTGGTCAGTTCGCCGTGCAAATGAACGACATGCGTACTGCCTGCCCGCTCATGCAGATTGTCCACGTTTTGCGTTACGACCGACACTTGAAAATCTTTTTCCAATTCGGCAATGATCCGATGCCCCTCATTGGGTTGGACTTGGTCTAATTGGGCGCGACGCTCGTTATAAAACTGCTGCACCAATTCGGGATCGTCGTACCAGCCTTCGATGCTTGCCACTTTCATCACATCGTAGTGTTCCCACAAGCCATCGGAATCGCGAAAAGTGCTGATCCCGCTTTCGGCGCTCATACCGGCGCCGGTCAGAAATACTATCTTTTTCATTCAAATCTGATTGTTTTCGCCGGTGTGATATTCGCTACTATATAAGAAGGAGCGAGCAGCATCAGCAAAGTTATTATTAATGTTCCTATATTGATGAGTATCAATGAGGTAATATTTAAATCTATCGGCACTTCGGATAGATAGTAAGTTTCGGGATTCAATTTGATCCAGCCGGTAATTTTTTGCACAAAACACAGCGCAAGGGCGATTACATTGCCCCAGAACATTCCTTTTCCGATAATAAAGACCGCGATATAGAGAAATATTCGCCGGATACCGCTGTTGTTTTCGCCCATTGCCTTCAACATTCCGATCAGATTGGCGTGTTCCAAAATGATGATCAGCAGTCCGGAAATCATCGAAAATCCCGCTACCAGCCACATCAGCACTAAAATCACTGCCACATTGGTATCCAAAACGTCTAACCACGCAAAAATCATCGGATTGATTTCGCGAATGGAACGCACATAATAGTGGTTGCCCATCCGGTCGGTCTCTGTAATCAATTCACTGTAAAGCGTTTCCGCAAGCTGCTCTACATGGTCGTAATCGTTTACCAAAATTTCCAGACCGCTGACCATATCGTCGTCCCAATCACTCACGCGACGTATTTGCCCAATGTCGCCTATCATATACAGTTTGTCGTAATCGGTGAAATTGGTCTGATAGATGCCTGCAATCCGATATTTGCGCACACGTGGCGGATCTTGTACAAAATAGCACAAAAACGAATCGCCCAATTTGAGTTGGAGGCGGTCGGCGATCAGTTTAGAGATGACGACATTGGTCTTGCTCGAATCGGGATGGCTCGGCAAAATCTCGCCTTCCACTAAATTGTCGCGCAGAAAAGTCAGGTCGAAACTATCGTCTATTCCTTTAAATATAACAGACTGAAAAGCCTCGTCGGTTTTCAAAATCACAGGCTTGGTAGCAAAAGGCTGAATGTGCCTGACTTCCGGCAATGCTCGAATCGTCTGCAAAAGGCTGTCGCTGAACGAGATAGCTTGCGTTTCGTAAGATGAATTGTTGTCGAAATGCGTGATCTGAATATGCGAGCCGAAGCCGATCACCTTGTTACGCACTTCTTTTTTGAAACCAATCACAATGGCAATCGACAATATCATCACCGCCAAGCCCAGCGCCATACTGATGATGGCGACACGAATAGCGGGCGGTGAAATCCGTTTTTTGCCCGCCTGTAGAAAATAGAGACGTTGCGCAAAAAACAGTCGGAAATTGTTATTGATATTTATTCTCATATTTCAGTCCGACATCGGCGACAAACAATTTGATGCGCTGTTCGTCCGACTTTTTGCAAATCAGCAAAACATTATCGGATTCGGCGATAATGTAGTCGTTCAAGCCCTGAACGACCGCCAATTTGCCGTCTGCCAAAGTTACTAAATTGTTGGCGCTTTCGACGAACAGGTTGTCGCACTTCAAAGCGGCGTTGTTTTGCTCGTCTTTGTCCGACAAATCGTAGAGCGACCCCCATGTTCCCAAGTCCGACCATCCGAATTCGGCAACCAAGAGATAGACATTGTCGGCTTTTTCCATGATGCCATAGTCGATGGATATATTTTGGCACATCGGATATTCTTCCCGGATGAACGCTTGTTCTTCGGGGGTCGCATATTTGCTTTTTCCTTTGGTAAATCGGGTGTGAATATCGGGCAGATGCAGCGCAAAAGACTGCAAAATCGTATTTACATTCCATATAAATATCCCCGAATTCCAGAAAAAATCGCCGCTTTCGTAGAACACTTTTGCCAACTCGTAATTGGGCTTTTCGGTGAATGCTTTGACTTTGTGGATGTTATCCGTTGCCGAATCGGCTGTTTGAATATATCCGTAACCGGTTTCGGGACGACTGGGTTTGACGCCCAACGTCAGCAAAGCCTGATGGCGGCTGACAAAATCCAATCCCGTCTGAATGTTGCGCAAAAAATCATCTTCTTTCAAAATCAGGTGGTCTGCCGGTGTTACCACAATATTGGCATTCGGATTGAGCGCCTGAATGTGATGTGCGGCATACGCGATGCAGGGCGCGGTGTTTCGACGTGTCGGCTCCAGCAGCAACTGCTTGTCGGTCAGGAGCGGCAACTGCTCTTTGACCAAATCGGAATACGCCTCATTGGTCGCTATAAAAATATTTTCTACCGGAATGATCTGACTGAAACGGTCGAATGTTTGTTGTAACAGAGAACGCCCCGTCCCAAAAAAATCGAGGAACTGTTTCGGTTTGTTTTCCCGACTGAAGGGCCAGAATCGACTGCCGATTCCACCGCCCATGATGACACAATAATTATCTTTCATTTTATGTTTAGTGTAATTTAATATCGACAAAGGTACAAAATATTTGAATATATTGCCTTTGTTCTTACATAAAAATGACAGATTTGTCAGTAATAGCGATTGATCGGCGGATAAAAAGCGTCTTCGATATGCTCTATTTCAAAATTCGGAGCATGCCCGATGACGGCAATAATGTCGAAACGGGCGTCCAAATCTATGTCGAAAGTCTGGATATAAGCGTCGGCAGCTGTTACGATATGCCGGATTTTGGCATTGGTAACGGCGTCTTCGGGCGACTCCCAATGTCCGCTGCGGGTTTTTACTTCGATAAAGACGATTTCATTGTCAGTTTCGGCGACAATATCCAATTCCAAATGCCCGCGTCGCCAATTAACATGCCGGATGCGGTAGTTTTTACTTTTCAGATAAGCGATAGCAGCCGTTTCGCCTGCTTTGCCCAATTCGTTGTGTTCAGCCATAGCTCGGTTTTTTTTGATTTTTCGGGACAAAGATAGCAAACTTTGGAGAATGTTTTGACTAATAGTGTAATTTTTTTCAAAAAAAAGCGGGAAAAATTTTGTAGAATAAAAAAAACAACTTACCTTTGTGCCGTATTTCGGATAACTAAATTATTAATTTCGTTAAATATAAAACTAAAGAAAGAGATGAAAAAAATCATTTTGTTCGCTGCAATTGCAGCAATTGCAGGTTTTTCTTCTTGTAAGAAAACTGCGCCCGTAGTTGATGAAGCCGCTATCGAAGCTGCAGCGCAAGCTGAAGCCGATTCTATTGCGGCTGCCGCCGTTCAGGCTTATGCTGATTCTGTAGCCGCCGCCGAAGCTGCTGCACAAGCCGAAGCCGAAGCTCTCGAAGCTGCTAAAAAAGCATCTTCCGCTCACAAAACATCTACCGCTAAAAAAGAAACGGTGAAAGAAACCGCGAAAGAAGTGGTGGAAGAAGTGAAAACTGAAGC
>JAISUM010000126.1 GCA_031272095.1 Candidatus Symbiothrix sp.
GACATTATCGTACTCTGCTCGAGCGACGACGAATACGCGACTTTTGCACCGGAAGCGAATAAACTTGTCGGCAATAAAGAAATCCTTATTATTGCCGGAGCCCCCGCCTGTGCAGAAGATTTGAAAGCACAAGGCATTACGAATTTCATTAATGTGAGAAGTAATGTGCTTGAAACGCTGCAGGCGTTGAATGAGAAGTTGGGGATTTAATTTATTATCATTCAGACTTTCCAAGTTTTGAAAACTTGGAAAGTCTTTTGAAAATTTCCCAAAAACAGATGAAAGACGAAATAAAACTTTTTGAAAAACGGCAAGTTCGTTCGGTTTGGGACGAAGAGCAGGAAAAATGGTGGTTTTCCGTTGTCGATGTAGTCGGAATTTTAAGCGAAAGCGAAAATCCGCAGGTTTATTGGCGTGTATTAAAAAAACGATTAACCGATGAAGGAAATGAAACCGTTACAAATTGTAACGGTTTGAAAATGCTGTCGCCGGATGGCAAAATGCGACTTACCGATGTCGCTTTGAACAAATTCTGCGTCTTATTCAGTCAATCCCTTCGCCTAAAGCCGAGCCGTTTAAACGATGGTTGGCGCAGGTCGGCAGGGAAAGCGCCAAAATCGCTCATACAGGAGCAACCGTTGCCCGCAATGCCCGTTTGGAAATAGAAGAGAAAGGCGGAAAAGTGATTAGTGCGCAGAATGCAAAGGGGCTGGGGACGAGGAAAGAACAAAATAAGTTAAAGATGTGAGACGATGAAAATAAGAAGAGAAAGTCGGATTGAATGATTTTTTTTTCCAATATCCTTGCAAACTAACAAAAAATACGCTACATTTGCGGTTCGTTATTATTAAAGATATTTGCGAAAATAGCTCAGTTGGTAGAGCACAACCTTCCCAAGGTTGGGGTCGCGGGTTCGAACCCCGTTTTTCGCTCAAAAAATCAGATGCCTTGTTGCACAATTTTTCGCTGGTATATGAAAAATTTCACTGAATCGGAATCTCACATCACACAATTAGATGCCTTGTCGGTGCAAGAATTGCTATCCATTATCAATCGGGAAGATCAAAGCGTCCCTATGGCTGTCGCAAAGGCTTTGCCGCAATTGGAAACTTTGATAGAAGCTGTTTTGGAACGAATGAAACAGGGAGGACGTCTGTTTTATATCGGCGCAGGGACGAGCGGGCGTTTGGGCGTTATGGACGCTTCGGAACTGCCTCCGACTTATGGTGTTGAAGCAGAATTAGTTACCGGTTTGATTGCCGGTGGAGATGGCGCCTTGCGGAAAGCAGTAGAAGGTGCGGAAGACGATACCACGTTGGCTTGGCGCGATTTGCAGACGCATCACATCAGCCATCAAGATGCAGTGATTGGCATTGCCGCTTCCGGAACCACTCCTTACGTCGTCGGAGGACTGCAGCAAGCGCGGGATTTCGGTTGTCTGACGGGCTGTATCACTTGCAACGAACAGCCGCCGGTCTCGCAAATCGCAGAATTTCCGGTCGAAATCATTGTCGGCGCCGAAGTGATTACCGGAAGTACGCGAATGAAAGCCGGAACAGCACAAAAATTGGCGTTGAATATGATTTCAACTGTCTTGATGATTCGTCTGGGACGGATAGAAGGCAATCGGATGGTTAATATGCAACTTACAAATAATAAATTAATTTTACGCGGAACTCGCATGTTGATGGAAAAATTGTCGCTTTCGGAAACGGAAGCTCGCCGACAATTACTGCTCTATGGATCCGTTAAATCCGCGCTCATTCATAATTCATAATTCAAATGTATATCATCGGAATGGCAGGTGGTTCGGGATCGGGAAAGACCACGCTCGTAAATAGAATATTGCGCAAACTCCCGAAAGACAGTGTGATACAGCTTCCACAGGATTCGTATTATCGCGACCTCAGTTACATGCCGTTGGAAGAACGTCGGACACAAAATTTTGACCATCCGGACGCGATAGAATGGTCGTTGTTTGTCAAACACATCAAAGAATTGAAGGCGGGTAGTGCGGTCAAATGTCCGACTTACGACTATTTGAGTTGTAGCCGACTGAAGGAAACGGTTCTGATTCGACCGGCTAAATTGCTGATAGTGGAGGGCATACTGATTTATACTTGTCCGCAGTTGTGCCGAGAAATTGATTTGAAAATTTTTCGCGATGTGCCGGGCGATTACCGTTTGAGCCGGATCATTCAACGCGACATTGAATCACGCGGACGCACGCCCCAACAAGTCATTGACCGGTTTTTTGAAACCGTCCGTCCGATGCATGAAGAATTTATCGAACATTCTAAAGAAGCAGCCGATATTTTGCTCTCCGGTGGCGAAGTCGATGAAAAAGCGGTAGATTTTATTGTCGGCGGGATTCTGAAAATCATCGAAAGCTAAATTCGCAGCCACAGTAATTTTGGTTATAAAACCCGTTGAGTTGTAGGAGAATACGTCTGCGCTCACTCAAACCGTCTTTGCGCCAGTTTTTATCCCAAAAAACCAATTCGGGATAAGTGGCGACCGCCCGATGTCCTGCCTGATTGATTTGCTCCAAATTTTTCCAGCGCGACGACGCCAAAGTGGTAGCAATATGCGTAAAACCGCGCTCGGCGGCAAGTCGCGCAGTCGCTTCCAAACGCAATTTGAAACATTTCGAACAACGTGCGCCGCGTTCCGGCTCGTCTTCCAAACCTTGAATTGCTTGTCGCCATAAATCGTGCCGATAATCACCGTCAATATATTCTAAATGAAGCGATTGCGCATAGCGTTTCAATTCGTCTTTTCGCCTCTGATATTCTTCTTCCGGATAAATATTCGGATTATAGAAAAACAAAGTCGGACGAATATTCTGTTCCGAGAGCCATTCTAAAATAGCGGCGGAACAGGGCGCACAGCAACAATGGAGTAATAATTTCATCAAATTGACTGTTAAGAAAGTACAAAAGTACAAATTTTCTTTTTCTTTTTTCTACCTTTGTCGTCCGATTGTTTCACTTTAAATATTATAAACAATGCGAAACTTATTAGTATTATCAATTATGGCTTGTTTTTGCCTCTCCTGTTCCGCACAGGACATTACGTTGCCACCGGCTCAAAAAACCGGAGGGAAACCTTTGTTAGACGCTCTGAATGAACGTCAATCCACCCGCGAATTTTCCGATAAGGACTTGGACAATCAAACCTTATCCGATTTATTATGGGCGGCTTACGGTTTCAATCGCGAAGACAAACGGACGGCACCGTCTGCCAACAACAAACAGCCTTTCTCGGTGTATGCCGTGTTGAAATCAGGCGTGTATCTTTATGACGCCAAAGCCAATACGCTGGTATTGAAGGCGCAAGGTGATTTCAGAACTGCCACCGGAAGTCAGGATTTTGTAGCAGTTGCGCCGCTGAATTTGGTCTATGTGGCAGATTTGACCAAAAATTCGGCAGAAGCGGCAGCTGTCGATGTGGGTTTTATATCCCAGAATGTCTATCTTTATTGTGCATCAGCTGATTTGGCGACCGTAGTTCGCGGCTGGTTCAACAAAGACGATCTGAAAAAGGCATTGAAATTGGGCGAAAATGAGGCGCCGATCTTGACGCAAACCGTAGGACATAAGAAGTAATTTTGACTTGAAAGCGCGGTTTCCTCTGTATATTTGCATTTGCATCCTGCATTTGCTCTTGTTTTCGTGCAATAATCGCTGGGATGATTTTTCGACGGATCCCGATGACGTATTGTCGTTTTCGACCGATACGGTGGCGTTTGATACGATTATTTCGACGATCATGACGCCCTATCGTTCGTTGATGGTCTATAATCGGAACAGCAAGCCTCTGCGCATCTCTTCCGTGTCGCTGCAAAACGGCGTCGGTAGCGCTTACAAAATCAATATCGACGGTCGCAACAGCGCCGACAACACTTTTCAAGACCTTGAAATAAGGGAAAAAGACAGTCTGTATATATTGGTGAGTGCCAAACCGACGGAAAGCGGTCAAAATTTGCCGCAAGATATTACCGATCATTTGCAGTTTGTTACCAATGGCGTATTGCAAGAAGTCGTGCTGTCAGGTACGACGCAGGATGTTTTTCTCTGGCGCGGGCGAACGATCAGCCGCGATACGATCTTGGGCGCCGAAAAGCCTTATTTGATCTTCGACAGTTTGGTGATTGATGAGGGCGTCAATGTCAGTATCGCTGCCGGTGCGGTTTTTTATATGCACAACCTCGCCGAGTGGGTAGTGAAAGGCAGTTTGAAAGCGCATGGGACACTCGATAAACCAATCGTCATTCGGGGCGACCGATTTGATAATTATGTCGATATTCCATACGATCATGTGCCCGGACAATGGGGCGGAATTTATTTAGAATCAGGAAGTTACGACAATGAATTGACGCATGTGCGTATTCGCAACGGGCTGTATGGCTTGTTGTGTGCGCCGTCGGATACCCTGCAATCTAAAATGAAGATGAGCAATGTGGTGATGACCAATTTCAAAGGTTTTCTGCTCTATGCCGTTAATTGTAAAATAGAAGCCGACAACTGCGAATTGAGTAATGCCAAAGACGGTTTGCTGATTTTGACCGGCGGCAGTTACCGTTTCAATCATTGCACGATCGTCAATTATTATATGAGCAATCAGGAGGCAGGATGGGGCAATTCGGACAACGAAACCGTATGGCTGTTATCGACTTATCGCACCAGTCTTGAAGACGAAGGCGTTACCTTGCCCATTGGTCGGGCAGATTTTTTCAATACCGTTATTTGGGGCAACGGCGCCGGTTCGGACATCACTATCGGCGATACGATGGCAATCCGTTCTTACTTCATGAACTGCGTCATTCCCAATGCGACGGCGACCAACGACAGCATCGACGATCCCAATGCGCAGGTGGTGCATTGTTTGATTCACGAAGATCCGAAATTCAGAAAAATTCGTTCCGATGATCTGTCTTATGATTTTCGTTTGGATTCGCTTTCACCGGCTCGCAACATTGCCAATCCGCTGTATGCTTCCGAACTGCCGCTTGATTTGGATGGAAAAAATCGTTTTACAGACACTGCGCCCGACATTGGGGCGTATGAATATCAGCCTGAAAATGAGTGAGATACTACGCTAAATATGAAAATTATAATATATCAAACCTTGCCGCGACTGTTCGGAAATCGTCATCCGAATCCGGTAGCTAATGGCGGCATTGCAGAAAACGGTTGTGGCAAATTGTCGGATTATACGCCTGCCGTTTTGGACGAAATCCGACAGTTGGGTTGCAATTACATTTGGTACACAGGGCTGTTGGAACACGCTACCCAAACCGATTATTCGGCGTTTGGCATACACGGCGACCATCCGGCAATCGTGAAAGGAAAAGCCGGATCGCCCTACGCTATCAAAGATTATTACGATATTTGCCCTGATTTGGCAGACGATGTGCCACAGAGAATGAAGGAATTTGAAGACTTGGTAACAAGAACACACCGCGCCGGATTGAAGGTAATCATCGACTTCGTGCCGAATCATATAGCACGTAATTATCATTCCGATGTAGCGACGGTGGAAGATTTTGGAGCCTCCGACAATACGCATACCACTTTTGCCCGCGACAATAATTTTTATTACCTGCCCGGACAGGATTTGTCGTTTGACGGCTATCACGAATCGCCTGCCAAAGCGACCGGAAATGATTGTTTTTCGGCGTCGCCAAGTCGTAACGACTGGTACGAAACCGTCAAACTGAATTACGGCGTGGATTATTTGAACGGACGGGAAACGCATTTTTCGCCCATTCCGCAGACGTGGCAGAAGATGCTGGATATTTTGCTGTTTTGGGCGAAGAAAAATATCGACGGTTTTCGTTGCGATATGGCGGAAATGACGCCGGTGGAGTTTTGGGCGTGGGCGATTCCGAAGGTCAAAGCCGCTTGTCCGCAAGTGATTTTTATTGCCGAAGTCTATCAACCGGCGGAGTATCGTAACTATCTGCATATTGGTCGGTTTGATTATCTTTATGACAAAGTCGGGCTGTATGATACGCTGCGAAATGTGATTGTCGGACGGCAACCGGCGGCGGATATTACGCACTGTTGGCAAGCGATTGGCGATATTCAACCGCAGATGTTGAATTTTTTGGAAAATCACGACGAGCAGCGGATTGCCTCCGATTTTTTTGCTGCCGATCCGCGTCGCGCTTTGCCTGCGTTGGTTGTTGCGGCGACGATGAATGTCAATCCGTTTATGCTGTATTTCGGACAGGAATTGGGCGAGCGCGGGATGGACGCCGAAGGATTCAGCGGGCGCGACGGACGGACGACCATTTTTGATTATTGGAGTTTGCCGGTGTTGCGTCAGGCGCCTGATAGCGAGCAGCAGGCTTTGCGCCGATATTATGCACGTCTTTTGCAGTTATGCAATCAAAATAAGGCGATCGCCGAAGGAAAATTTTTCGATTTGATGTATGTAAATCCGCAGTTGGCAGCCGGACAATATGCTTTTTTGCGTGGCAAAGGGAAAGAGGTGCTATTGATCGTCGCCAATTTTGACGATAGGGTAGTGGCGTGTGATGTTCAAATTCCGGATGCGGCTTGGAAATATTTTGGCGTAAAAGCCCGAAAAGCTGCCTATTCAATAGAAATATCGGGCAGAGGTGCGTTTTTAGCGATTTTAAATTCCGACTCGTCCAAATTGACCAATTTATTGACGATAGCGTAAATTGTCAAACCGGCAGTACTGTGTATTTGCAGTTTGGCGGCGATATTGCGGCGATGGCTGATGACCGTATGCGACGAAAGGAATAATTTTTCAGCGATCTCATTGTTGGTCAATCCCTTGACTACATACGCTATGATTTCTTTTTCGCGGGTAGTCAGCGTTTCGGTGGTTTTCTTTTCTTCGTCGGGAAAACGAGTCAGCCGGGCTAATTTCTGTTGAATTTGTTCTGTCGAATCATATAATGAAATGACGTCGTCGTAATAATTCCATGTTGAACATACTGCCAAAGCCGTTTGCAGCGCCACGATTTTCACGTCCGTCGATAGCGTTTTGCGCAGCAACGAAAGGGAAATGAGGTCGCAGATCGCGGGATTGATAATCAGCACCTCCGGTTGTCGGAGTGAGATGGTCGTTTTCAGCTGTTCATAATCGCTGACTTCCCGAATCGGTTGGTATGCTTTGTTGAATTTTTGCAGAAGGCATGCCAATCCTGTACGAATAATATCCGAAGGTTCGGCGATGACGATATGCACTGACTGTTTCATGCGATTGCCGGCAAAAATAGTTCGTCTTCGACCGCGTTGTGGAAGATCAATTCCTGTTCGCAATTACAGATGTCAAACAGAAAGCGATGCATAGAGAAAGAGGACTGTACCGGATAATATTTTATCAGAATGTTTTTAAATTCTGTTAAATACAGTTCTATTTGCGAATGTTGTTTGCTGAAAACATGCGCGTATTTCTCCGTTACATTCACGTTGTTCAGTTGGGGAAACACTTCATTGTTTTCGTAGAGCATGTGTTTGCGAATAGCTGCCACAAATTTGTCGAAATAATTGGTAACTGCCTGATTGAGTCCTACTTCACGCTTGTCTAATACTTTCAACAGTTTTTCTCTCATAGCGGGCATGCGTTCGTTCAGAAAATAGGCGTGAGAGTTGCGCAGGTAGCGAATCAGCGTCGGCACGGAGATTTTTGTTTCCGGCTGACAGTGCTTGCAATCCGGATCCGACAGCAGCCGAATGATTGCCAAGAAAGTATCCGTATCGACCTGATTATCAAAGCATATTTCTTCAATAGTCCGATCGCCGAAACCTAAGGCGATATCGAATCTAATCAAGGTCAGCAAAGCGTTGCGATTTTCGCTGACTAAACGACTCATTTGGTCGCTTGCTTTATAGGATTTACATTTTGCCATCGAATACTTTTACTGCTTCACCGGTCATATAGACATGATTATTTTCGGCGTCCCATTCGATTTCCAAGTCGCCGCCCAAGAGAGAAATCACTGCTTTGCGTTCTAACAGTCCGTTCAAGACGGCTGCCACCAGCACCGCGCATGCGCCTGTGCCGCAAGCTTGTGTTTCGCCGCTGCCACGTTCCCAGACGCGCATTTTCGCGTGATTGGGCGCCAAAATTTCGACAAATTCCACATTGGTTTTTTCGGGAAAAACTTGGGTGGCGTGTTCTATTTTTTTGCCGATCTCGGCGATGTTCATTGTTTCGACGCCTTGCGTAAAAATGACGGCGTGCGGGTTGCCCATCGAGACGGTGGTGATGAAAAAGCGTTCCGGCTTGAAATCTATTTCGCGATGGATGAGGCGTTCTTCCTGCCAGATTGCCGGAATTTCTTTTGCTGTCAATATCGGCTCACCCATATCTACGCTCACTTTTTCGATTTTTCCGTTGACGGGGAACAGTTGCAGCGTTTTGATGCCTGCTTTGGTTTCAATGGTGAGCGTTTGCCGGTTGGTATATTCGTTGTCATAGACATATTTGCCGACGCAACGAATGGCATTGCCGCACATTTGGGCTTCCGAGCCGTCGGCATTGAACATTCGCATCCTGAAATCGCAGGAATCGGAGGGCATAATCAGCACCAGACCGTCGGAGCCGACGCCTTTGTGTCGATCGCTGACCTGTATTGCCAAAGCTTCGGGATCAGTGATGTGTTCGCGGAAACAGTCAACATAGACGTAATCGTTTCCTGCCCCGTGCATTTTTGTGAATCTCATAATTTGAGTTTTGCGCGTTGGATGTATTTTTCAACCGATTGCGCTTCGTAGGATTGGGGATATTTGGTTTTTATGGTCTGATAAAATTCCAAAGCTTTTTTGTAATCGCCCAAATCTTCGCTGGCAATGGCGGCTTTGTTCAAATAAATCGGACTGATGACGGAACTGTTGGCTTTTTCGGCTGCTTTTTTGAAGTGAGCCACTGCCGATGCACTGTTGCCGAGGTTGGCTTCGCAGTCGCCGATTGCGCCGATTGCTTGTGCAGCAACGATTTGATCTTTGCTGCTGAAACTTTTCAGGTGTTTCAATGCTGTTTCCGTATCACCCAAATGAAATTCACAGATGCCTGCGTAGTATTTTGCCAAATTGGCGGACGGCGTACCGAAAAGACCTCCGTATTCTTCGATGACATCCAATAAGCCCAAATTGCCTACGCTATCGCCGTTCAGAGCCAATGCCCACTCTTGTGCGGCAAAATGATTTTCTGCCGGAAAAAGGGCGGCTGCCGCTTCGCTTGTGCGGGGGATGAGATAAAGGTGTCGAACTGCAATGAAACCGACAATAATTGCAAGCACTGCTACAACTGCAATAATTGTCTTTTTCAAATATTGATCAACAAACACGTCTGTTTTAGAGAGGATTTCTCCTACTTGTTTTTCCACTTGTGTGGATTGTTCGCTCAAATGAGTTTTCTTTGCCATTGTATAATTTTTGTTTAGTGTTTTTATTTTGAGCCGCAAAGGTACAAAATAATTATGAATTTAGAAATTATTATTGCTTTTCCATCCGAATTATTTTCCAGATTGCCTCTCCGGTGCCTATTCGATAGCCGATCGCCGAATAGAGAATGCCGCCATTATTGGATAGATAGACAGTTACAGGGAAATTGTCGCTGAACGAGGTTTGCAAGGCGCCGACAACATCTTTCAGCAGTGTGCGTCCCGTATCGGTCAGCCAGAGCGTTTGTTGGGGTAGCTGTTTGAACACGGAGGCGTCGAATGCCGGACTGATTTTGTCGTCGGGAATCATCATTACCACGCCGCCGTCCCATTGTTCTAACGAGGAGCTGACAGCAGGCAGGTCTTGCAAAATATGTTTCGACGGCTCTTTGCCCGGATCGACAAAACACAGCATCAGCCCTTTGCCTTTTGCCAAGTTTTTCAGCGTAGTTTTGTCGCCATTGGGGAGCAAAACGATGGTGTTCATATCGACAATTCCTTGCACGAACAGTTTGTCTTTGATCTCCGGCAAACGCACGGTGATTGTGTGCGGAACGGATTTTTTCAGCGTAAAATATTCGTTGTAAGCCGTAACCGAACCGTCGTTGGCGCGACTGCCGACCGTCAAACGATAGTAGCCGGTATCCAAATCCAAGGAGTAGGGGAAACGTCGAACCGCCGGATTGCCTTCCAATTCCAAACACTGAAAATCGCCGTCTTTGAAATAGGCGAGGCTGTAGTGGCTTTCGTACCCCGGTTTGACAATATTTTCAGGGGCATTATGGACGGTCAGACGGGCTTTCGGACGATCGACGGTTTGGGCGGTTTGCGTGTCAAAAACGACGTCGCGCCATTGTTGATTCTCGCGATACTGCGGTTTTCCGGTTGCCGGTTCGATGCGTGCCGGAATACCGTTACTGCGACACATGGCGACAAAGAAAATATTGCGCGAGATGGGGTCGGCAACGCCCAGTTCATAGACGCCACGCGGCGAGATTCGGCAGTCGTAATAGTTTTCTTCTTTGTCTATTTGAATGTTCTGCGTGATGTAATTGATGACTTCTTCCACCGATGCGCAGTCGGGCAAATCGACACGTTGACGAATCCTTTCCCGCTCGATACGCGGCGAGAGCAGGTAGGCAATGTCGCCGCTTATGCTGTCGGGCTGAAAATAGCTTTCCAAAACAGCTGTCGGCGTATCGCGTAAATCTTTTTCCCTTAAACTTTTCAGGAAGGCGAAAACTTCCGGCTGTCGGCTATGATTTTGAATAAAAGCCTGAATATCTTGCCAGTTGCCTTGCGCTTTTTGCAAGAAAGTCCATGCCTGATTTTCGTCGATAGACAAGGATTTTGCCCAAGTTTTTGCCGTTTCTTCCTGTATAAAAGTATGCATATAGGCATTGCGAATGGAATCTTCGCGGGCTAAACGGGCTGCATTTTCAGCAATTTTTTCAGCGGACAGTTCTTTAATCGCCTGTTCTTTCGGCACATTCAGCGACAAGGTTTCATGATAAGTTGTTCCGATTTTGTGATCGAGTCGGACTATGGTTAGCGTGTCTTCCGGTGTCGATTGGGCATATCCGTAAGTGTCGCCGAGATTTGCCCAAATCAGCAGATCGCCCTTGCCGGAAAGGATAGATGTTTCGCCGTTTTCGTCGATCAGATTAGTTGAAAGCGGATAGTAATCGGCATAATTGTAGAGTTTGAATTTTACCCTTGCCTCTTTGACCGGTTGATTGTTTGGGTCTGTTACCAAGACTTTTACGATGCGCGTATCAGCATAGTTGGGCAGGGAATTAATTTTTGAATACAGTGGTTTTTCCACATTTTTTTCTTCGGGACCATTGTACAGCCCGAAGACATTGGTATGCACCATCATTGTGCGTTTTGCCGGTGCGGAGAACCAAGCGACATCCAATGCAGCTTCCGGTTCGCAGGCGCCGAGATAGTGCCATTGTCCGTCGATCCAGACTTCTACCCAAGCGTGATTGTTGTCGGTATGTGCCCAGCGTGGCGTGTAGCATTGACGTGCCGGAATCCCCACTGCCCGCATGGCAGTTGCCGTGAAGGTCGATTCTTCGCCGCAACGTCCCCACGAGGTTTTTGCCAAAGCCAAAGGTGCGGAGGTGCGGGAGTCGGTAGCGCGATAGGTTACTTTTTCGTGGCACCAGTGATTGACTTCCAGAGCGGCGTCGTACATCGACAGATGGCGGACACGGTCTTTTAATTCGTCGAAAAAGACGCTGCGGGCGCTATCCAAATCTTCATTATTGACGCGATAGACCAATACAAAATGTCGAAAAATCTCATCGGGAATGGTTTTTCCCCACGAAAAAGTCCGGCGGGCGCGGAAAGCGTCATTCACTTGTTGCAGGAAAAAATTGCCGTCGTAATCCGCCAAATCGTTGAGCGGCATATAGGCATAAAGAAATTCCAAAGCCTCGCGCTGTTCGAGCGTCAGTGGTCGGTCGAAAACCGAAAACAGTGCATCCGAACGTTTGGCAGCCAATAGCTTACGTTTTTCAAACTGTTGATGAACTTGGTCGCGATAGGCGGCGTCTTTCAAAAAATGCGGTTCTCCGCAGGCGGTCAGCAAGCCGGCTGACACGATAAAGAAAAGAATGTATTTCATGTGATCTGCAAAAATTTAGGACAAAGATACTGCTTTTTTTGAAATAAAAAAAGTCTGAACTTTATTTTCCTACTTTCACCCGTGCCGTAGCGTTCTGATGGGCGTTGCGGTCATTGACGCGATCGACCACATTTTGCGCCAACAGCCGGAAGGCTTCGCCTGTAATGGTATCGGGACGCAAGGCTACGGGCTGTCCCCTGTCGCTGCCTTCGCAAATACTTTGTACGATAGGAATTTCGCCCAAAAAAGGGATCTGCAAGTCTTCGGCTAAGTGTTTTCCGCCGTCTTTTCCGAAAATATAATAGCGATGATCGGGCAATTCGGCAGGTGTAAACCAAGCCATATTTTCCACCAAGCCCAAGATAGGCACATTCACTTTGTCGGTACGAAACAGCTTGATTCCTCGCCGTGCATCTGCCAGCGCTACCTCTTGCGGCGTTGTTACCATAATGGCGCCCGTAACTGCCAAAGTTTGCACCAAAGTCAAATGAATATCGCCTGTTCCGGGCGGCATATCCAAAATAAAATAGTCAAGTTCGCCCCAATCAGCATCGGCAATCAACTGTCGCAAAGCGGTACTCGCCATCGTTCCGCGCCATATCAAGGCGCTGTCGGTATCGACAAAAAAACCGATAGACAGTAGTTTGACGCCGTATTTTTCGATGGGAACCATCAGATCTCTGCCGCCGATGTGTGCCATTTCAGGACGTGCGTTTTCTTCGGCAAACATTTTCGGCATACTCGGACCGTAAATATCGGCGTCCAACAGTCCGACTTTGTAACCGGCTTGCGCCAAAGCGATGGCAAGATTGGCGGAAACGGTACTTTTGCCTACCCCGCCTTTGCCCGACGCAACGGCAATAATGTTCCGAACTTGCGGCAATAATTTGTCCAATTCGGGGCGTGGCGCTTGGCGACTTTGCATAGTGATACGTCCTTTGACATCAATGTTGGGATCGATATAGGTCAAAATAGCTGTTTCGGCAGCTTTGATCAGCGAGCGGGCGAAAGGGTCGTTTGCCTTTTCAAAAATGATGGAAAAACTGACCTGATTGCCTTCGATACGCATGTTGTCAGCAATCATCGCCGATTCGACGATATTTTTCCCTGTCCCCGGATAGCGGACATTTTCCAATGCCTGCAATATGGTTTTTTCTGATAAGTTCATATTTCGTAGAATACAGCGTCTAATGTTAATGCGATTTCGGAAGCAGTGATACCGGCGGCAGTCAGTTCGGGCAAATCTTGTCGGAAGTGTGCAATGAAATCGAGCGGTGATTGTTGTCCTGTCTGCTGTGCAAGCCGATAGAGACGAATCGCTTCCTGCGGATTTTTCAGCGCCAACTGCACATGTCCCGCGTTCAAATAGTCGATTGCTTGCGGCTCATTTTCCAGTAATTGCGCGTAATATTGCGTTGCCTGCTCATATTTGCCTGCGAGGAAAGCCGTCCAAGCCAAAGGTCGCCACACTTTTGGTTGGTTTTTAGAAAGATATTCCACTTTGAAATACTGTTTCAGGGCGGCGTCATACTCTTTCAATTCCACGAGGCAATGTCCGATATTGAGTTGTACCGACAGGTTATCGGGGTTGAACTGTTCGGCTTTTCGATAATAATTCAAAGCCTCTTGCGGATTTTTCAATAAGCGGTGCAGGTGGGCTAATTTTTTGATTGTCCACGAATGATTACTGTTAAGCAATTCGGCGCGTTGATAGGCAGCCAAAGCCGCTTCGAGTTGTCCCAACATTTGCAAACAGTAGCCTCGTTTTTGCCAAATGACGTCGTTTTTCGGTTGATTTTGAGATAGTTGTCCGAAAACATCTTCGGCGTCCTGCCAATAATTGCGATGAAAATAGTATTCGCCGATCATCATCAGGTCGTCGGGATTTTGCAGCAGTTCGGCAATCGCATTGACCTTATAAAATTCCGGCTGTGCGGTAAAAATATCTTCAAAATCAGTGTGGTGCGGATGCAGTTTATAAAACCGGTATAAATCCTGAATATACTGTCGCACGCGGTATTCCAACAGCAAGGAATGACTGGGCAATTCGTCGTGTTGCATCTCTTTGATGGCTTTGTTTTCCATTTCAAACTGTTGCGTCAGCATTTTGATATAATGTTCCGGCATTTGCGAAAGGCTGAACAGGAAGGAGTATTTGTCGGAATTGCACAAGAGTGTCGAAGCTTGCAACAGCTCTGCCATCCGTTGTAGCTGATCGTTCAGGATGTGTTCGTCGTGTATCTCGAAAAGCAAAAACCAATGGTGCAAATCGTTGAAAAACGGAAAATGTTTCATGTGTATAAACGACGACAACATCACATCAGCGCCTTCCAACTGCCATTCCGACACTTCTTGAAACTTGTCGGTCAGTCCCGACTCTTCGATAATATTCACCCATTCGGGATTTTTATCATCATCTTCCAAATCGCCGAGAAATTCCTGTAAATGAATATGTTGCTGAATTTTAGGAGCTAATTTTTCAAGCATTTCCGGAATCATTTCCGCAGATATTTTTTGTGTGATTTTTTCGGTATCACGGCTTAAAATAAACTGTTGCATCACCGAGCGCACTCGACGGATAAAGGCGGCGTCTTCCGACAGCGTGTGCAGGCGTCCGGTGATTTCGGGATATCGGTGCAGGCGACGGTCGTATTGCCGAAGGAAGAGCATCAAGCCCACCATTGCGCGATCGCTGATTTCGCCGACGGGATGTTTCAGCATTTCCAACAGCAAAATCGCTTTTTGTTCGTCGAAAGTTTCCAACTGATTCAGCGTCAGGGCGACGATTATCAGTGAGCCGATGGTCGGCGATTCTTCGATGCGGGTTGTCCATTGCAGGCGTTCATCTTTTGTCCAAGCGTCGCTCAACAAAATCGAATGAAACATTTGCGCGTTTTTGTCAGAGACGAGCTGTTCGGTATGCAATCTTTTCAAGGCATAAAACCACTTGTGATCGTACTGTGTCCGCAGTTGAAGGGTGATGGCGTCGCTGATTTGATAGATTGAGCGAATCAGGTGTCGGTAAATGCTTTCCTCTTCGGGGTCGATGACGCCTTTCATCCGATAGTCCAACAGCCGGACATAATTTTCTTCGATAGCAGTCAGCCGATCTGTCCATGCAGCGAGCAGACGCGGCTCGGCGTCTATCCATGTAAACAGTTGACGAATAGCCGGATACAGCGTCTGTTGTTCTATATAGTCAGCAATCGCCCGACTTGCGTTTTGTATTTCCTGTACAGTCATTCGACAAAATCAATCCATCGTAAGAATCAGTTTCTTTTCGTCAGCCATACGACGCATATTGAGGATGGCATATCGCATCCGTCCCAATGCCGTATTGATGCTCACGCCCGTCAGATCGGCTATTTCCTTGAAACTCAAATTTTGATAATAACGCATCATCAGCACTTCCCGCTGATTGTCGGGCAAATAGCGAATCAGTTGTTTGACGTCCGACAAAATTTGCTCTTTGATCATTTCGTCTTCGATCGTACTGTCTGCCAACTTGGCATTGTTCAGCAAATCCACTTCGCACTCGTCGTTGGAAATGGTTTGCTCGTTTTTCTCCTGACGGTAGATGTCGATAATCAGATTATGAGCGATGCGGTTGATCCATGCGCGAAACTTACCGTTTTCGGTATACCTGCCTTGCCGGATCGTTATGATCGCTTTCACAAACGTTTCCTGAAAAATGTCTTCTGCCATTTCTCGGTTGCGTACAATATAATAAATATAGGAATAAACGCTGCTTTTATGCCTTTCAAGCAAAATATTAAAAGCATCATTATTGCCTTGCGCATACGCGATGACCAGATCTTCGTCGGTCATTTTCTTTAATGAAATCATTGCTTCGTTTTTTAATAAATTAAAGCGTAATGATGTGTTCTATAGGCAATTCTTTTTCTGATTAAACAATTAATAATTTAGTTTTCGAGGGGCAAAGTAACGAACAATTTTTCTTCTTTCCAAATTTTTATGCGAAAAAATGCGAAAAAATTGCGTACCTTTGTTGCTCATTCATGAAACGAAAAAAGTTAAAATATCAATTTAAAGGCACTATCATATTGATTTTCAGTATGTTATTGGTTGATAACGGCGGTTTATTCGCACAAGAGTCCGATGCGAAAAAAATCGACAGTGTGAAAGTTTTTGTCCCAAATTCGACAAAAGCAGTAATTTATTCTGCAATTTTTCCCGGATTGGGACAAATTTATAACAGAAAATATTGGAAGCTACCGATCGTGTATGGCGGATTTTTGGGTTGCGTCTATGCTATCTCGTGGAATACCACCACCTACAACGGCTATCGCAACGCCTATCGCGACATCAATGCCTACACCCGAGCAACCGATCCCGACCGGACGGCGCTGTCGTGGGTGAATTATTTACCTTACAGCGGCAGGGACAATCCCGACCAATGGTTGGCGTCCTACGGCAGCAATTTCAAAAATACTTTGAAAAATTCCAGAGATTTTCATCGACGCAATCGCGATTTGAGCTATATCGTTACCGTCGGCTTGTATGCGCTGACGATGATTGACGCTTATGTGGACGCCGAGTTGTTTGAGTTCGATATCAGTGAAGATTTGAGTATGCGGATGCAGCCCGTGATGTTTGAACGCACCCTCTATCAATCGCAAGGTGTGGGTTTGCAATGCAGTATTGCCTTTTAGTTGTACAATATAAATTTACCATTAATGAAGAAAAAAGGATATCTATTATTTATTAGCAGTCTATTAGCTATCAGTGTAAATGTTTGTCCGCAAACTGCGGAAAGTGATACGGCGATGTATGTTCCCGACGTCTGGGAAGTCTCGTTGGACAGCCTCTTACAAGTGTGGCACATTCAGCATCTTAACCAAAAGATGGAACATCCTGCCTATCAGCAGGCTACGGAAATGAGCGATTCGGTCTATATCGATCGGCTGTCGCGCCTGAACAATATCATCCCGATGCACTTCGATGAGGACGTCCGCCGCTATATCAATATGTATGTGAACGGCACAAAAATCCCTTACATTCTGGGCATCGAAAACCGCTATTTTCCGATTATCGAACAAACCTTGGACGCTAACGGGCTGCCCGAAGAATTGAAATATTTAGCCATCGTCGAATCGGCTTTGAATCCGGCGGCTGTTTCGCGGATGGGCGCGTCGGGCTTGTGGCAATTTATGTATGGCACAGGCAAACTCTACGGTCTGGAAATCAACAGTCTAATCGACGAGCGCCGCGATCCGATTTTATCTACGCAGGCAGCATGTCGCTATATGAAATCGCTGTATGGCATCTATCACGACTGGCTGTTAGTGCTGGCTGCCTACAACAGCGGACCGGGAACGGTCAATAAAGCGATTCGCAGAGCCGGCGGACAGAATAATTATTGGAAAATTCAAGCCTATTTGCCGAAAGAAACACGCGCTTATGTGCCGCTGTTCATCGCTGCTACTTATGTGATGAATTATTACGCTTATCATCAAATATATCCGGTCGATACGGGCGATCCGATTCCGACGGATACGGTTATGGTGTCGCAAGCCATTCATTTTGAACAGATTGCAGCCGTATTAAATATAGACCTGTCGCTGATTCAATCGCTGAATCCGCAATACAAATGCGACATAGTGCCGGGAAATACCAAGCCGAGACCTATCCGGCTGCCCGTCCTGCAAGTATATGCTTTTGTCGAAAAAGAAACAGAAATCGCCAATTATAAAAAAGACGAACTGTTTGCCAAATATGCGACAACGGTATCGCTTCCCAACGGCTCCAAAGAAAAAATCATCCACAAAGTCGTCAAAGGCGATACTTTCCGCAAGTTGGAAAGCAAATACGGCGTTAGCATGGCGCAAATCAAAAAGTGGAATAACCTGAAAAGCAACACATTGGTAATAGGTCGAAAACTGACTATCTATTTGGATAACGGCGGTTTTTCGGTCGCAAAATAAATTAAGGAGAAACAAACCATGAATGAAACGGAAGACGATAAAGTACAGAAAGCCTATGAAGCGCTGCTGACAAGCTACGAAAACTCTAATCACCGAAAAAAAATTGACATCATTCAAAGAGCATTTAAGTTTGCAGATCAGGCGCACAAAGGCGTAAAACGGCGGTCGGGCGAACCTTATATCATGCATCCGCTGGCGGTAGCAATGATTGTCAGCGAAGAAATGGGATTAGGATCTACGTCCATCGCATCGGCGCTCTTGCACGATGTTGTCGAAGATACGGATTATACGGTCGAAGATATTCAAAATCTTTTTGGCGAGAAAATCGCTCAGATTGTGGATGGATTGACCAAAATTTCGGGAGGTATTTTTGCCGAAGCGGCTTCGATGCAGGCAGAAAATATGCGAAAATTGCTGCTGACGATGTCGGCGGATATTCGGGTGATTCTGATAAAAATTGCCGACCGACTGCACAATATGCGGACGTTGGGGTCGCTTTTGCCCGCCAAACAATACAAAATTGCCGGCGAAACGATGTACCTCTACGCTCCTCTGGCGCATCGACTGGGGCTGTTTGCCATCAAAACCGAGCTGGAAGATTTGAGTTTTCGCTACGAACATCCGGACGATTACAAACAAATCCGGATGAAACTCGCCGCAACAGCTGCCAATCGCGGACGTATTTACGAAGAATTTGCGACGCCCATCAAAGAAAAATTAGACGCTGCAGGCTATCAATATAAAATGCAAGACCGCGTCAAATCCATCTATTCGATTTGGAACAAGATGCAAGCCAAAAAAGTCGCTTTTGAAGATATCTACGACATTTTTGCCGTCCGCATCGTATTTGAGCCGAAAGCTGATTTGGACGTCAAAAAACAATGTTGGGAAATTTATTCCATTATTACTGACCTCTACAAACTGCGCCCCGACCGGATTCGCGACTGGATCAGCCAGCCCAAAGCCAACGGCTATCAAGCCCTGCATCTGACCGTCATGGGGCAGGAAGGACAATGGGTGGAAGTGCAAATCCGCACGATGAAAATGGACGAAATCGCCGAAAAAGGATTCGCCGCACATTGGAAATACAAAGAACACATGGGCGAAAAACAGGAAGTGCAGGAACAGACCGAATTAGACCACTGGCTCGAAAAAATTCAGGACATTCTCGAAGCGCCCAGCCCCAATGCGATGGATTTTTTGGATACCATAAAACTGAATCTCTACAGCGCCGAAATTTTCGTTTTTACGCCCAAAGGCGAGATCAAAACCTTGCCGCAAAACGCTACTGCATTGGATTTTGCCTACGAAATACACTCCAATATCGGCGACCATTGCATCGGCGCAAAAATCAATCATCGCCTGACGCCTATCAGCCACAAGTTGGAAAGCGGCGACCAAATCGAAATTCTTACCTCCAACTCACAGCATCCGCAATCCGAATGGATGCAGTTCGTTACGACGGCAAAAGCAAAAACAAAAATCGAATACGCCCTGCGCAAACAACGAAAATCGAAAACCAAAACAGGCGAAGAATGGCTCTACGAACAGCTGAAAAAAGCCAATATTGAAGTTACTACGCAAATTTTAGACAAATTTTGCTCCTTCTACGGCTACACCAAAAAAGAGGATTTATTTCTCGCCTTTGCCGAAAAACAAATCGAATTGCCCGACAATCCGCAAAAAGTGCTGCGGGAAAAAACCGACAATATTTTCGTCAGAAACGTCAAAAAAATATTCAAATATCACGCCAAAGATACGGCAGAAACGGAAACTACAACCGTCGCTGCTATTGATCGACATAAAACCTATTTGTTGCAGGAAGAAGATTTTCAGAAAAATTTTATCATCCCGTCGTGCTGTCATCCTATTCCGGGCGAAGAAGTCTTTGGATTTATCCGCGACGACGAGCGTTTGGAAATCCACAAAATGTCGTGCGCACAGGGTTTATTGCTGAAATCGCGCTACGGCAATCGGATTGTTTCCTGCGAATGGGCAGGACATAAATCATTCTCTGTTCCGGCAAGCGTCGAAATCAAAGGCATTGATCGCATCGGTATGTTGAGCGATATTACCAAAGTGATTACCAACGACTTATCGGTCAATATGCGACGCCTGACGTTTGACACCAAAGACGGATTTTTTGAAGGAACGATAGAAGTTTCCATTCACGATGTGGAAGATGTCAGCAATTTGTCGTCGCGGCTGCAAAAAATCAAAGGCGTTAAAAGTGTCCTCCGAGTAAGCGATTAATTTTTAAATATAACTATAATATGAAAAACTTGAATATCAAATTGTTATGTCTTGTCTGTATAATGACAGGCAATGCCCTTGCGCAAACTGCCGGATTGCATATCGCCTCGTTCAATGTGCGTTATGCCAACAACAGCGACGTCAGAGCCGGAAACGCTTGGAAAGACCGCTGTCCCGAAATCGTATCCCTGATCCGCCTCTACGATATGGACGTCATCGGGACGCAAGAAGGATTAGAATCGCAAATCAACGACCTGCAAAACGCTTTGTCGGACTATGCCTACATCGGCGTCGGGCGGGGCGATGGCATTGCAGCCGACGAATTTGCCGCCATTTTCTACAAAACAGAACGCTTTCGACTGTTGCGTTCCGACAACTTTTGGCTCTCCACAACGCCCAATAAACCCAGCAAATCGTGGGACGCCGCTCTGAATCGCATTTGTACTTGGGGCGAATTTGAAGAAAAAGATTCGGGATTTCGATTTTTTGTCTTCAACCTGCATTTTGACCACGCAGGCGAAACAGCACGCCAAAACAGCGCCGAATTGGTCGTCAACACCATACAGCGCATCGCCAAAAACGCTCCCGTCGTCTTGACCGGCGATTTCAATGCCGACCAGTCGAGCAAAAGTTATCAAATCATTACGGCAAGCGATCTGTTGCAAGATGTTTTTGAAATCGCACCAACCGTCTATGCACCCAACGGCACTTTCAATTCGTTTTCGCTGACGCATACAAGCAAACAGCGCATTGACCATATTTTCGTTTCAAAACACTTTTCGGCAGTCAATTACGGCGTCCTGACCAATATCTACTGGAAAGATCAGACGCCGCGTTTTCCGTCCGATCATTTTCCGATCTTGACCGATTTGCACTACAAAATGCCCTTCATACTGCCTGCCGATAATGCCAAAGTTTATACCTCCAATCGCCCCGAAAAGGCAAAAAGACTGTTCGTTTCGCAAGCGGTGGAGGAAAAAATCGCCGCCGTCAAAAAAGTTCTGACACATGCAAAATTGGCTTGGATGTTTGAAAATTGTTTTCCGAACACTTTGGACACAACCGTCGAATACAAGCCCATCAACGGTGAAGACGACACCTTTGTGATCACGGGCGACATTCATGCGATGTGGTTGCGCGATTCCGGCGCACAAGTCTATCCCTACGTCCCATTAGCCAAACACGACGAAGCATTGAAGAAAATGCTGCGTGGCGTAATTCTTCGTCAATTGAAATGTATTCTGATTGACCCTTACGCCAATGCCTTCAATTACGAAGCGACCGGCAGCGAATGGCAGAGCGACCGCACCAAGATGAAACCCGAACTGCACGAGCGCAAATGGGAAATCGACTCGCTCTGTTATGTCATTCGGTTAGCATATTATTATTGGCAGCAGACCGGCGATGCAAGCGTTTTCGGAAAAGACTGGGAAAACGCTATCCGCCTGATACTGAAAACGTTCAAAGAACAGCAGAAAAAAAACGGATGGGGACCTTATACTTTCGCCCGCAAAACCGATCGGCAATTTGATACCATGTCCAACGACGGCAAAGGCAATCCTGTGAAACCTGTCGGACTGATTGCTTCGGCGTTCCGACCGTCGGACGACGCTACAATTTATCAGTTCCTCGTTCCTTCTAATTTCTTCGCAGTAAGCTCTTTACGCAAGTCGGCAGAAATTCTTACGAAAGTCAATCATCGCGACGATTTGGCGCAGCAATGCAGTGCGTTAGCCGACGAAGTCTATGACGCTTTGCAGCAATATGCCACTTACAATCATCCGAAATACGGCACCATCTATGCCTACGAAGTTGATGGTTTCGGCAACCGGCTGTTGAGCGACGACTCCAACGTACCAAGCTTACTTGCAATGGCTTATCTCGGCGACGTAGCTATCAATGATCCGATTTATCAGAATACCCGTCGCTTTGTTTGGAGCGAAGACAATCCCTACTTTTTCAAGGGAAAAGCAGGCGAAGGTATCGGCGGACCGCATATCGGTTTCGATATGATTTGGCACATGAGCATTATGATGAAAGCATTTACGGCTCAAGATGACGATGAAATCAAAGCCTGCATGCAAATGTTGATCGATACGGACGCCGACACCGGTTTTATGCACGAATCGTTTCACAAAGACAATCCGGCAAAGTTCACGCGCAAGTGGTTTGCGTGGCAAAATACGCTCTTCGGCGAATTGGTGATCAAATTAGTGGATGAAGGCAAAACCGATTTGCTCAACAGTCTCCGATAGGGAATGAACCACTGGAAACGCAGTTTTGCCATCATCTGGTCGGGCGAGTTTTTCTCCTCGCTCACAAGTTCCATCACGGGCTTTGCCATCATCTTTTGGATAAGTTTGGAAACACGCTCGCCGCAAGTGCTGGCGCTCGTCTTCCTGACCACGTTTCTGCCGCAACTAATACTTGGCTTGTTTACAGGCGTTTACATCGACCGATGGAATCGCAAGTGGGTGATGATTCTCTCCGATTTGTTTATGGGCGCCTGCACGGCGGCGCTCTGCGTGCTGTTTTATTTCGACAAAGTTGAAATTTGGCACATTTACTTTTTATCCTCGTTGCGCTCGGCAGGTAACGCTTTTTACCAGCCCGCGATGAAGGCGTCCGTGCCGCTGCTCGCGCCCGAAGACCAACTGATGCGCGTTTCGGGCGTCAGTCAGATTATTTATTCCATCAGCAACATTGCCGGTCCGGCGATTGCCGCCTTTCTGATAACGGTGCTGCCAATGACTTTGATTTGCGCAAGCGAAGTGCTGGGGGCGGTGATTGCTTCCGTTGCGCTGCTTTTCGTGCTCATTCCGCGCCCGCCGAAAACCGACAATGTCTCGCCCGATTTTTTGGGCGAACTGAAAATCGGTTTGCAGGCAATTTTTCAGAAAAAAGGAATGAAATGGCTCTTTCTCAGCGATTTGGGCGCAATGTTTTTCATCCTTCCCATTTCGGCGCTTTTTCCCCTGATGACACTCGAACATTTTCGGGGGAACACTTACCAGATGAGCATTGTGGAAATCATTTGGTCGGTGGGGATGCTGGCGGGCGGCGCGGTGGTCAGCACCAATATTTTGAAAAAAATGAACAAAGCGGGCGTTATTGCTGCGATGTGTGCTTTGGACGGGCTGCTGTTTTTGCTTTCGGGGCTGCTGGGAACTGACGGTTATGTGTGGTTTGTGGTTTTCACGGCGATGAGCGGTGTAGCGGCGGCGCTTTGGAGCAGCACTTTCACCGTTATTATGCAGACCAGCATCGATGTAGATAAACAGGGACGCGCTTTTTCTACTTACGATTCGCTTTCGCTCCTGCCCTCGATTCCCGGACTGCTCGCCACCGGATTTATTGCCGAAACCATCGGGCTGACCAATTCTTTCGTGGCGGCGGGCACAGGCATTTTAATCATCGGACTTGCCATCTTTTTTATCCCTTCGATAATGGCGTTGGGACGGGAAAAGTAGGGAAACAATTTAAAACAAAAAACCGGACTGTTTTCTCAACAATCCGGCACATAATATTAATTTTAAATTATTTTTTATTTCTATTACCGTAACGGCTCATAAATTTATCGACACGTCCGGCGGTATCCACCAATTTTTTCTTACCGGTATAAAACGGATGCGACGTGTTAGATATTTCTATTTTCACTAACGGATAAACAACGCCGTCAATTTCGATGGTTTCTTTGGCGTCGATGGTTGAACGAGTGATAAAAGTATCGTCGTTCGACATGTCTTTGAATACGACCGGACGATAATTATCCGGATGAAGTCCTGCTTTCATTTGTATATTTTTTATGATTTGACAATATATAATTTACTGTTTGCGAATACCTGTTTGTATTCGGGCTGCAAAGGTAACAATATTAAATGGAAAAAACAATTTTTTTTCGATAAAAATTTTCGTGTTTGCCAATTTTTTTGCGAAAATAGCATTACTTTTGCAGTCGAAAAAGGACAAATTATGCTGAAACAGTTTTATTCTACGAAAAAAAAATCCTTGTTTTGCTTGTTGGCGCTGGCAAGCGGCGCGTGGTTTTTTATGACATGTTCGTCGCCCCCGCCACCCCTCAAGCCGATTCATTACAACGGAAACTACAATAAGGATTTTAATGATTTGAACGAAACGCAATTAGCAGTGGCTCAAAGCATCGGCATCACGCCTTTGACCAACCGCGATGCTGCCGAAGGCTTGAAAAATCGCCTGACACACATTGCGTCGTCAAAAAATTATGAGGTGGACGAGCTGACACATTCCATTCCGTTTCTGATACCCGGCGCCGCCCAACTGCTGAATCGTATCGCCGACAGTTTTGCAGACTCGTTGAAACAGCTTAATGCACCGCATTACAAACTGATTGTTACCAGTGTAACCCGTACTCAGGACGACGTCAAACACTTGAGCCGCAGCAATATCAACGCTTCGCAAAATTCGACACATCTCTACGGAACTACTTTTGATATTTCGTGGCGCCGATTTGTCAAAAGCAAAGCACACGCCCACGATTTGACCGAAGATCAATTGAAAATGGTCTTGGCTTCTGTCTTGCGAGATTTGAAAAAACAGCAGGCATGTTTTGTTAAACACGAAAAAAAACAGGCATGTTTTCATATTACCGCACGAAATTCATAAAAAATGCCTATCTTTGCAACTTAATTTGAATAATTATAAAACACTTAATCTTGAACATTATGGCAACCAACAAAAAAGTAACTCGTGTAGCAAGCAGTACGGAATCCTCCGTTTCCACTCCGAAATGGACTCCTACCGCAGAAGCAAAAGGCAGGGCGTCGAAAAATCGCCTGATCGCCGTCGGTCTTTGGGTACTGGCAATCCTTGCACAGATTGTCGGCATCATGATTCTCGTGAAAAATCCTACGCCGCTGACGACCGGACTGCGCGTCTGGCTCATCGTAGCGTTAGTGATCGACCTGATCTTCCTGATCATCGGATCTTCGTTCTGGAAAAAAGCGAATCGGCTCGATCCCGCATCAAAACAGAATGCGCTGGCGTTCACCATTCAAAGTCAGGCGGGCGTTGGAGTAGCTGTGCTGGCATTTTTGCCGGTGGTAATACTCGCCTTTATTAAAAAAGAATATATTGTCGGTGCGATTGCAACGGCGCTGATGATCGGCGGCGGTGCGGCAAGCGCAGATTATCACGCGCCTTCGGTTGAGGAATACACCGAACAGACCAACCGCGTGGAAGAATTGACAGGCGGAAATCATGTCTATTGGACAAAGTCGGGGAAAAAATATCACCTCTACAACGACTGCTCAGCCATCAACACCAATAAAACAGACGAGATTTTTGAGGGAACGGTAGCGCAAGCCCGCGAATTGAAAAACATCACCGAACTCTGTAAATTCTGTGAAAATCGCGCCGAAAAAGCCAAAGGCATTGCCACAGAATAATTCCAAATCATCAAAAGACATGGCAAACGAAATCGTAAAACTCGTAGCAAAAAAAGCAGGCATATCCGAATCGGTCGCCCAAATCGCGGTGGATACGGTGCTGAATCTGTTGAAAGAAAAACTGCCCGACAACGTCAGCGGCTATCTCGACATCTTGGCAGGATCAAGTGCCACGACAGCCAAAACAAAAGGGAAAAAGAAAGTCAGCTCAAAAACAAAAACCAACCCGGATCCTTTGAGCGGATTGAGTAGCATCATCGGCGGGTTGGGTAGTCTGCTGGGCGGTAAAAAATGATTTGACGATGAACGAACAAATCAAACAAATAGCCGAGCGACTGAAAGGACTGCGCGATGCTTTGGAACTTTCACCCGAAGCGATGGCGGAACGTTGCCACACCACAGTGGCAGAAATCGTCCGTTACGAATCGGGCAAGGTAGATATTCCGATGAGCTTTTTATTCGATGTAGCGCAGCAATTCAACCTTGCTACATCGACTCTGATTTCCGGCGATGAGCCGCGTATGAACAGTTATTTTCTGACACGAGCCGGAAAAGGCAAGTCGGTCGAACGCAGCAAAGCCTACAAATATCAGGCTTTGGCAAGCGGTTTCAAAAAGCCGCAGGCAGAACCTTTTGAAGTCAAAGTGGAACCGAGCGACCAGCCCATCCACCTCAATCGGCATGTCGGCGAAGAATTTAACTATCTATTGGAAGGTCGTATGCAGTTGCAAATCAACGGGAAAGACCTTATTCTCAACGTCGGAGACAGCATCTATTTCGATTCGTCGCTCCCACACGGAATGAAAGCATTAGACAACAAACCGGTCAGATTTTTGGCAATCATATTATAATGGTAGAAAAATATATTTCGCAACAGAAATTCAAAGATTCGGCAGATTTCAAAGCCAATTTTCACATCACGGTACCGGAAAATTTTAATTTTGCCTACGACGTGGTCGATGAATGGGCGGCGATACAGCCCGACAAAAAAGCCTTGTGCTGGACAAACGATCAAGACGAACATATTGATTTCACTTTCAGCGACGTCAAACGCAAAAGCGAAGAGGCTGCAGCTTATTTTCAGTCGCTGGGCATCGGTAAAGGCGATAAAGTGATGCTGATTCTCAAACGGCGCTACTGGTATTGGTTTGCGCTGCTGGGTTTACACCGAATTGGCGCTATCGGCATTCCGGCAACGCACCTGCTCACTTCAAAAGACATTGTCTATCGTTGCCAAGCTGCCGACATCAAAGCGGTGGTTACCGTAGGCGAAAGCGCCGTTTGCCGCAATATTGACGAAGCATTGCCGGAAACCGGATTGCAATACCGCATCTCCGTCGGACCCGAAATCCCCGAAGGCTGGTTAGATTTCGCCAAAGGAATGGCAGAGGCAAAACCCTTTGTCAAACCCGAACATCCCAGCGACAATAACGACATCATGTTGCTCTATTTTACGTCCGGAACAACCGGCGAGCCGAAAATGGTGGCGCACAATTACGCCTATCCTCTGGGGCATATCATCACCGCCGGATACTGGCAAAACCTGAACGAAAACAGCCTGCATCTGACCGTCGCCGATACAGGTTGGGCAAAAGCAGCCTGGGGAAAACTCTACGGACAATGGATTATGGGCGCCTGCGTATTTGTCTATGATCACGAGAAATTTCGCGCAGCAGATATTCTGCAACAGATTCAAAATCACCATATTACATCGTTTTGCGCTCCGCCAACCATCTATCGTTTTATGATTCTGGAAGACCTGTCAAAATACGATCTTTCGTCCTTGCAATATTGCGAAGTGGCAGGCGAACCCTTGAATCCGTCTGTCTTTCAAACATTTTACGAAGCTACAGGCGTGAAACTGATGGAAGGTTTCGGACAAACGGAAACGACCATCACCATCGCTAATTTTCCTTGGATGGAACCAAAACCCGGCTCGATGGGCGTGCCAAGTCCCGCTTACGATATGGATTTGCTGACCGCAGACGGACGCAGCGCCGAAGACGGCGAACAGGGAGAAATCATTTTCCGCACCGACAGGAAAATCCCCGTAGGACTGTTTATGGGTTATTATCGCGACCCCGAACTGACGGAAAGCGTTTATTGCGACAATGTCTATCACACCGGCGATATTGCTTGGCGCGACGAAGACGGCTACTACTGGTTCGTCGGACGCAACGACGACGTGATCAAAAGCTCCGGCTACCGCATCGGACCGTTTGAAGTCGAAAGCGCCTTGATGACGCACCCCGCAGTCGTCGAATGTGCAATTACCGGCGTCCCGGACGTGGTTCGCGGACAAGTCGTCAAAGCTACCATCATTTTAGCGCAGGAATATGTCGCAAAAGCAGGCGCCGACCTGATCAAAGATATTCAGGAACACGTTAAACGCATCACCGCGCCATACAAATATCCGCGTATCATCGAATTTGTCAAAGAATTGCCCAAAACCATCAGCGGCAAAATCAGACGAAGACAAATCCGTGAAACTCCGAAAAAACCAAAATAATGTTACAAATCAATTCAATAAAAACGAGTTTCACCCTCTTATCGGCATTATTACTGATTTCGTGTAAACAGGCGAATACACAATCGATTACAAAATCAAACACAGCCATCATTGTACCTGAATTTAACGCCGATAGCGCTTACCGATACACGGCAGAACAAGTGGCTTTCGGACCAAGAGTTCCCAATACGAAAGCGCATCAGGAATGCGGCAACTATTTTACGGAAACATTCCGGCGATTCGGCGCCGACGTAACCGAACAAAACGCCACGCTCTATACCTACAAACGCTACGCTATTCAAGCAAAAAATATCATTGCATCCTTCAATGCAGACAGTAAAAACCGTATTCTGCTGTGCGCACATTGGGATACACGACCTTTTGCCGATCACGACGCTGACCCCGCCAATTATCTTACTGCCATAGATGGAGCCAACGACGGAGCCGGCGCGTGCGGCATTCTTTTGGAAATTGCCCGCCTCATCGGACAACAATTACCGCCAGATAAAGGCATAGATATTATTTTTTTTGACGCGGAAGACTGGGGAACGCCCGAATTTGAACAGGCGCAATACGGATCGACCGGCTGGTGTCTCGGCTCGGAATACTGGGCGAAAAATCCGCATACGCCCAATTATACGGCGCAATTTGGCATCCTGTTGGATATGGCAAGCGCCGAAAATGCACGTTTCCATAAAGAATATTTTTCGCAGCAATACGCCAAACATATCGTCGATAAAGTCTGGAACGCCGCGTTGACGCTGGGCTATGACAATTTTTTCATCAATCAACCCGGCGTTCCGATAGAAGACGATCATCGAAAAATTTTTCACTACCGACATATTCCTTGCATAGATATTATTCAGTATAAACCCGATTCGCCCTCCGGCTGTTTTGGCGACTATTGGCATACGGTCGATGACAATATGCAAACCGTCAGTCGTGAAACAATGAAGGCGGTCGGACAAACCCTGTTATATACATTATATAAATTATGACAATCAATCAAATACAAGACGAAATCATCGAAGAGTTTTCAATATTCGACGACTGGATGGACAAATACGCCCTGTTGATCGAAAAAGGCAACGAACTTCCGCCTCTCAATCCGCAGTTAAAAACCGATAATAATCTGATAGAAGGATGCCAAAGTCGCGTATGGATTTACGCCGAAATGCAAGACGGGAAAATTAATTATTATGGAGAAAGTGATGCGGTCATCGTCAAAGGCATAGTGTCGCTGCTGTTGCAGGTGTTGTCGGGACATACGCCCGATGAAATTTTGGCTGCCGATCTGTATTTTATCGAAACTATCGGATTGAAAGAGCATCTTTCACCTACACGTTCCAATGGTTTAGTCGCGATGTTGAAACAGATGAAACTGTTTGCGCTGGCTTATCAAACCAAGCTGTAAGTTTTTTCCATTTCGCTAAATTCGTCTTTCAGCGACATCAATTCCTGACGGACAAATTTCAGTCGATCGACGATTTCGCCGGTTTTGCCGACGCTTTCCCAATTTGTTTTTAATTTTTGTTTGGCGCCTTCCAAAGTCAATCCCTCGACGTCCACCAATTGATGGATCCGACGGATGATTTCGATTTCCTTTTTCCCGTACAAATAACGGTTACTCTTGGTGATTTTCGGCTTAATATTCGGGAAATATTTCTCCCAATACCGCAATTTCGATTCGTTAAAATCGAACATGGTTGCGACTTCTTTGGTCGTGTACCAGATTTTTTCCGTGTTGAATTTAGGGGCAGGCATAGATTTATCTGTGTTCAGCTTCGTATAACATTTTATCATATTCCTCCGGCGTCAAATCCATAAAGAAGTATTTCGCCGGATTGTCGTATTGTCCTTTTACAAGCACTTCGTAATGAACGTGATAGCCTTTTGCCGTACCGGTCATGCCAACCGTCGCGACAAGTTGTCCGCGCACTACTTTCTGACCGACACGCACTTTGAGTTGCTTGCAATGTCCGTAGCGGGTTTTGTAGCCGAAACCGTGATTGATAATAACGGTATTGCCATAGCCGCCTTCCCAACCTGTAAATTCGACAACGCCGCCGCCGGTCGCGTAAATCGGCGTCCCTTCCATCGCATTCAAGTCGATGCCTGTGTGCATCCGCATATCACCGAAAATCGGATGCAGACGCATCCCAAAACCCGACGATACGCCCTTCATCTGTTTGGACGACAGCGGCATAATCGCCGGAATATTTTTGACGCGATCCTCTTTCGTCTTGATCAGTTCAATCAAATCGTCATAAGAACGTGACTGCATATACAACTGATGCGTCATATTGTCTAATTTCAACGCCGTAGAAATCACAAGAGAGGCATTCGGAATGTTCAGTAGCTGATTGTAGAGCGATTTGCGCTCGTCTTCTACCTGCGGAATCGGGTCGGCATTGAACATAATTCGGTACAAATTTTCGTCGCGCTGACGCAATTCATTCAAAATCTTTTCATTCTCATCAATGTTTTTGGACAAAATCTGATATTGCGTCAGTAATAAATTATAATTTTTTTGCAACAATCTTTCTTGTGGCGAATCAATCATGTAAGTAGCTATCGCAAAAAGTACACTTCCAATGACAATTCCTATAAAAATATGTCTGAAAAGCGTCCAAATGCGCTGTTTTACCGTTACAAAGACCCGCTCGTAACTCAATGTATGCGGATTGTATTTATAAAATATCTTGCTCATGTGCAGATTTTTTTCGTGCGAATGGCACAAAAGTAATGATTTTATTGTACTTTTGCAAACATTTTACGCACAATAACGTAATTAACAAAAAAATATACGATAAAATTTTTATCATGACAGAAGAAAAATTGCCCTATAGCGCAAAAGAAATCCGCCAGTCTTTCAAAGACTTTTTCGCAAGCAAACAGCATAAAATCGTGCCGTCGGCCCCGATGGTCATCAAGGGCGACCCCACGCTGATGTTTACTAACGCAGGAATGAACCAGTTTAAAGACGTCATTCTCGGCAATTCGCCAATCAAATATCCGCGCGTCGCCGACTCGCAGAAATGCCTGCGCGTATCGGGCAAACACAACGACCTCGAAGAAGTCGGACACGACACCTACCATCACACAATGTTTGAGATGCTCGGCAACTGGTCGTTTGGCGACTATTTCAAAAAAGAAGCGATTGCGTGGGCTTGGGAATACCTGACCGAAGTT
>JAISUM010000037.1 GCA_031272095.1 Candidatus Symbiothrix sp.
ACGGCGTATGGCATATTTGAAGCGAAAATAGAATTGACTTTGCGATGTAATGAAGAAGATAATAACATTCCAATTACAATCCCCGGTTGTACGGTTAATGACCAAAACATATATAAAGATACATTAGGTTATCGCGTATGTGTGTATCGTCTTGAACCATTTGCTGTTTCTTCTGTCAATAGCAATTCGGATTACAAAATAAAACTAAAGATAGATAAACAATGAAAAATCTATTGTACATTTTCATCATACTTTTTTTCGTTTCCTGCGAAAAAAAATGTCATTTGCCGGAACAAACTATCGGTACAGGCGAAATTCTGTCTGATGGTTTGATTCCATTTATTGATGAACTAAACTATAATGATGATGTTCTCAAACAATACATTTATACAATAAATGTCGTTCAATGTGGAAATTGCGAATCGCGAGATGCAAGTATGAATTGGGTTTTAGTGCCAAAAATACCTGATGATTACACGGTAAGATTCGTTGTTGAAAATAATAAATTTACATATTTATATAACTCATAAAAAATCATTCATCATGAAAAAGAATTATTTATTAATCAGCGCATTTGCAGCGATGCTGGCATTTGCAAGTTGCGAAGGCAACGACGAAAAGGCGGAAAACAAGATTCTTGTGCCGCCGAGCGGGACTATAGAAGGTTTGTATGCTGATTGTTTGCCGGGTACAAATAATGGTTTTATTGCCAATCTGACAACACATATCAATCAGTCAATCACTTTTTTTGTTAAGGGAAAAGTAAAAGGCGAACCGATTGAAACGTCAGGCAGACAAATACAAATTATCGAAGATTTGAAAGGCAATTTTCCCGACAATGAAACTACCATTATTATTTGGGGAAACGGGGGAGGAGGCGAAACTTCGTATAATGAATTGGGCTCATCACTGTTTAGTTTCTCAGACGGTGAAGAACTGCTGATTTTGTTCAAGGAAGGTTATTGGGATGATGAAACCGGCGAACCTCACCAGTTTTATTATACTGCCACTTGCGGCAATTCGGTACTTAAAATTTCAGGTGAAAACGTAACCGGAGGAATTTATGACCCATACGCCAACGAAACGATACCGTATCAGGAATTATTGCCGTATTTTGAAAACCATTTCAGAGAATCTATCGTCGGTCGGTGGAAATTAGAAACAACCGTTACGATTATATCCCACATCGAGTATAATTTCAATGTCGATACTGTATATTACACATCCAATAACATTATCTACGATTTTTTGCCTGATAATGTTCTTGTCGTTTCAGGCACGGAGCAAATTGAGAACAATCTGCCTGAAGGCGAATATTCTTATGAGTACACTCGACCAACCATTCTGGGTACCGGTGAACCTTGGGGGCAACTTCCATTTTCCGGTCTGACCATTGACAGTCATTCGTCTAATGGTGCATTTGCGCTAATAGAAGACGATACTATGGAGATAAGAAGATATTTCATTGCCGGACAAGAGGATTACGGCTTTGAGTTTCTGTATAAGGGAGAACCTTTAATAACAGGTACCGGTGTTGCAACATATCAAACATTTATCAAGATTGAATAACAATTCTATATGAAAAAAATACTTTCATTTTGGGTGTCGTTTGTCGCTGTATGTTTTCAAATGGTTGGACAAAATGTACTGTTTGAGAAAATACAGACCGCAAAGGAGTTGTATAATTTTGAAGATATTTCTGTTCTCAATTTTACTACACCTGACGATAATGTTTTGAATAATTTTCTGAATCCCGATAAATTGTTCTTTTTGGATTATTTTTTTGAATCAAATACAAATAATTTGCCCGAAGCGATAAATTTTACAATTCCAAACGGAGAAGAACAAGTAATCTTGGAATTATTGGAAGTTCCGACAACGTTTTATAACTATCCGGTTGTAACTTCCGAAGGCGATACATTTCCTGCAAATCAGAGTATCAGACATTACAGAGGAATAGTGCAAGGCAAAGAGAACAGCATCGCTGCGATTTCCATTTCCGCTGATGAACTTTTCGGTATGTTTGCTACTGATGAGGGGAACTACAATCTTAGCAAACTTCAGTCGGGGAAATATGTTTTGTATAACGACAGGAATCTTAAAGAGAGTTCTGCTTGGGAATGTGGAACGAATGAGGAGTTTTTATTCAATCAAAATTCACAGATATTGAGAGCATCTCAAAATGCACTGACAGTCAACGGGGATAAGGTTGTTCGATTATACTTCGAGACAGAGGATGATATCTATACGGCTAAAGGCAGTTCTGCTTCCGTAGCATCGTTTGTCTCAGCAATTTTCAATCAAGTACGGACTCTTTATGAAAACGAAAATATAATTACTGAACTGGCTGCAGTTTATATTTGGACGAGTAATGATCCATATACCGGTGCATCAACTACTTCGCTTTTAACACAATTTCAAAATTACAGGACAAGTTTTGATGGAGATCTGGGTATGCTGTTGACTTTCAGATCTGTAGGCGGAGGCGAAGCAGCGGGTTTTTCCGGGCTTTGCAATTCTTCTGCGAGACAAAAACTTGCGGTTGCAATGTTGTATAATAACAGTGTTGTCGCTGTACCGGTGTATAGTTGGAATGTTCAGGTTGTAACCCACGAGTTTGGACATCTATTTGGTTCACGTCATACCCATGCATGCGTCTGGAACGGGAACAATACTGCGATAGATGGCTGTGCAGGCGTAACTGAAGGTGGGTGCTCTTTGCCGTCATATCCGAGTGGAGGCGGAACTATAATGAGTTATTGCCACTTATCAGGTCGCCCCGGAATTAAATTCAATCTTGGTTTTGGTCAGCAGCCCGGAAATGTCATCAGAAACAGTGTATTAAATTCCGAATGTCTGTCTTGTGCTAATTCCATTTTGGCTAACCAGACAATAACATCGTCCGTTTCTGTGTCGTCGTGTTGTGATATGGTTGTGCAAAACGTAACGGTCAATAACAGCGCCTCATTGACTGTTTCTTCAAGTGAACCAATAACTTTGCAGCCCGGTTTTCACGCTGTAGCAGGAAGCAATTTTCACGCTTCTATTGAACCTTGTTCATATACATCTCTGTCGATGCCTGCTCCTTCAATCGTTGTTGAAGATTACATCAATAACTTTTCTAGAACTAAATCAATCGACAGCCCCCTATCACTTTCTGTTTTCCCTAACCCTGCCAACGATTGGCTACATATAAATTATTCATTATCAACCAATTCTTCTGTTTCGATTGAATTGGTGAATTTTTTAGGTCGCAATCTGAACGCCATTTTTTCTGTTACAAAGCAAGCAGCAGGAGAATATAATTTTTCATTGCCGGTTTCGTCTTTATCATCCGGTGTGTATTTTCTGATAGTTACGATTAATGGGCAGAAACAAATTAAGAAAATCGTGATTAATTGACTTAATATATAAAAAATCAAAGTATTATGAAAAAGAATTATTATTTATTAATCAGCGCATTTGCCGCTATACTGGCATTTGCAGGTTGCGAAAGCAACGACGAAACGGCGAAGCAGGAAAAGATTCTTGTGCCGCCAATCGGCAATGAAGATTGTTTGCCGGAATACAGAAGTTTTTTAGAACTTGTTTCAATAGCCGAAGGAAATTCCTTCAATGATTATTATATCGTTAGGGGAATTGTAAAAAGTGAGCCTATTGAATATGCAGGCAGAGAATTTCAAATCATTGACGATTTGAAAGGAAACTTTGGCGAGGCATCCTCGCTTACTCTTTGGGGCGAATATGCCGCTAACGGACAGTGGAACGAAGACAACGTGTACGATTTTAGGTATAATAAAGGAGATACGTTGATACTGTTTGTAACAAAAAGTTCTTGGATAGCAGAAGATGATGTTGAGTATGAGTACTATCAAATATCTATATGTGGCGGCTGTCGTATTCTGAATTTTTCCGAAGGAAATGTTATTGGTTACATAAATGAACTATCTTCCGAAGAAACTATGCCTTACGAACAGTTTGTAGAGCAACTAAATCAAATTCTAAATAATCAGGACGACAGTTCGGTTAAACAAATAATAAACTATTTATCCACATTATACGCAACGGCAACATAGCGAAAAGCGGCTTGTTGCTGCATTGCGCGTTGCACTGTGTCTAACAGTTCGCGGAGGGCGGAGGGCGAGGCAGACAGTTCCATTTTGACGAGAATTTTTTTCAGGTGCAGGTTTTGCACTTTGGCTATTGCCGGTTTGTCGGGACCTACTACGCGATCTTTCAAGGAGTTACGCAAAGCTTCGGCAAAGCGGTCGGCTGCTTCGGCAACAATGTTTTCCTTGCGGTGTTTGAGCGTGATTTCGATCAGTCGGTAAAGCGGCGGATAGCGAAACAGCCGACATTCTTCCATCTGCATCTCGTACATTTTTTGATAATTCTGTGTCAAAATCGTTTGCAAGAGCGGATGTTCGGGATGCGAAGTTTGCAGAATCACCTCACCCGACCGTTGGCGGCGACCGGTACGCCCCGCTACCTGAATCATCAATTGATACGCCCTTTCGTAGGCGCGAAAATCGGGATAATTCATCAAAGCATCCGCATTGATAATGCCTACCAGACCAATATTATCGAAATCCAATCCTTTGGAAATCATCTGCGTACCAATCAGCACCCGCGTTTGCCCCGATGCAAAACGAGCGAAAATTTCTTCGATGCTTTTGGCGCTTTTGGCAGTATCGGTATCCAAACGTTCAACGGCGACGTCGGGAAAGAGTTTTTGAATCTCTTCTTCAATTTTTTCTGTGCCGTAGCCGATCGGTTTGATCTCGCTTTGCCCACATTCGGGACAGGTTTTCGGAAATTGATAGCTGCGTCCGCAATAGTGGCAGGTCAGGCGATTTTGCTGTTTGTGATAGGTCAGACTGATGTCGCAATATCGGCATTTCGGCGTCCAGTCGCAGATATGGCAGGTCAGACTTTGTGCAAAACCGCGTCGATTTTGAAACAGCAAAACTTGTTCGCCTGCATTCAAAGTTTGCGTCATTCGTTCCATCAAAAGCGGTGAAAACAAGCCTTTCATCTGTTTTTTACGCCGCAATTCTTTCACATCTACCGGCAGGATAATATTTTTCAATTCCGGGCTTTTTCCGTAAGCGACCGGCAGCGCGACATAACCGTATTTGCCGGTTTGAGCATTATAAAACGATTCGACAGAGGGTGTAGCGCTGCCCAAAACGACTTTTCCGCCGTGCATGGTTGCCAACATAATCGCCACATTACGCGCCTGATAACGCGGCGAGGCGTCTTGCTGTTTATAGCTGGGTTCGTGTTCTTCATCCACAATGACCAATCCTATATGGTGGAAAGGCAGAAAGACCGACGAGCGCACTCCGACTATCAAGCGGCAAGTATCTGCGTCGTCTAACAGACTGTTCCAAATCCGAACCCGCTCGCTGTCGCTGATTTTTGAATGAAAGACAGCCATATTTTGTCCGAAAAAGCGGAACAGTCGGTCGGTGATCTGGGTGGTCAGCGCAATTTCGGGCAGAAGATACAAGACCTGTTTGCCCTGGTCGAGCGTTTCCTGTATCAAGTGGGTGTAGATTTCGGTTTTGCCGGACGCCGTTACGCCGTGCAACAGACAGACCGATTTGCTTTGCAGTTGTTGCCGAATCGACCGGAAAGCGGCTGCCTGCACTTCAGTCAATGCATGTAAGTTTTCCACGTCAGCCGAAGGCAATTTCGGCTGTTTTCTGGGGCGTTTGACCGGTTTTTCTCGGTTACGGATGACTACCGGCATTACGTTTCGCGCCACTTCTCCCAATTTGCAGAGGTAATAATTGGCAATCCAATGCCACAGTTGCAGTTGTTGGGGGCGCATCACCGGCGCGGAGCAGACGACCTCTTCGACGGTTTTGATATTTTTGATATTTTGCGGCGCGACGTCGCTGATGCTTGCCACGATGCCTGAATAATGTTTCGATGTGCCGAACTCCACTTTTACTAAACTACCGATAAAGATTTGTGCCTCCATTGCTGAAGGCACAAAATAAGTGAATTTATCTGCTAAAGGCACCGGCAAAATCAGTTCGACGTACATCATTGAGCGAAATGCAAGCCATCTAATTTATTCCATCCGCCGCGTGTGAAATCGGGAATTTCGACAGGTGCCGAATTGTTGTCCAACGAAATTTCGGTCAGCGGAATCAGCGAACACCATTCTGCCAAATCATAGACGTCCATATCCAAAGGCAAACCTTTTTGCAGGCAGTAGATCAGGCGGTAGTCCATGATAAAATCCATGCCTCCGTGTCCGCCGACTTGCTTCGCTTTTTCTTCGATGTCTTTGGCGATAGGATGTTTGTATTTTTGCATCAGGGCGGTCTTCACTTTTTCTGGAACGAAACTGTGAGCCGTCAGATTTTCGTGGTTAGCGGCTATCGAAGCGTCGATTTCTCCACCATCCAGCGCAAAGCCTTCGACCGGATATTTATTGGCAAAGCCTTTGGTACCGGTCAGTTGATACATACGATTGTAAGGACGGGGCGAAGTTACATTGTGTTCAATCAGAATCGATTTGCCTTTTTCGGTGCTGATCATCGTACAAGTATGGTCGCCATTGCGGAAATTTTCAACGGTACGTCCGGTTTTTTCTTTGATATACGCCGGATTGCCGATCGCTTTGGTATCCATTGCCACCAAATAGTTCAGTTTGTCGCCGCGATGGATGTTCATCGCTTGGCAAACAGGTCCCAAACCGTGCGTGGGATAGACGTCTCCGCGATGTTTTTCGTTGAACTCCATCCGCCAATTTTTCCAGTATTGATCCCAATAAGGCTGCAAACCGTGAATGTAAGCGCCTTCACCGTGAATGATTTCGCCGAGCAGACCTTGTTGCACCATATTGAGCGTGGTCAGTTCAAAGAAATCATAGACGCAATTTTCGAGCTGAATACAATGTTTGCGGGTTTGTTCCGAAGTGTTGATCAAGTCCCAAATTTCTTGCATACTCATCGCTGCCGGCACTTCGATAGCTACATGTTTGCCTTCTTTCATGGCTTGCACTCCGATGACGGCGTGATGCACCCAGTCGGTTGCCACATAGACCAAATCAACATTGGGCAAGGCTGTTACTTGTCGCCAGACTTCCGTATCGCCGTAAAATTCTTTTGCTTTCGGCAAACCTTTGGCGACCAATTTGGCGTTACATTTTTCGACGTTTTTCTGTTCGACATCGCACAGCGCTACGATTTCTACGCCGTCAATATGTGTCATGCGTTCTACTGCGCCCGGTCCGCGCATGCCCAAGCCGATAAAGGCTACGCGCACGGTAGGGATCGGATCGCATTGCAAAGACAAAACGTCTGTTTGTCCGGCGGGGCGGGCTGGCGTTTTGACTTTAATCACTCTGTTTTGTGCCTTTTTGTCGGAACTTTGTGCAGACAGGCAGAAACAATTTGCTGCTAATAAGCAGACGATAATCCATCCGAATGTGATACGTTTCATGGTGTTATTTATTAAAAGATTTAATGATTTCGTTCAGTTTCGCCTCATTTTTCTCCAAATCCTGCAAAAGTTTCAGCTGGGCTTTTGTCCGTTGCAAGTTGTGTCCGGCGAAATTGCTATGATAGTAAGTATCGCCGTTGAGATAATCGGTAAAGAACCTGACGGTTTGCATATAGGTCAGCAAGCGAGCCCCGAAAGGCAGGTTTTCGATTTCGATCGGCAACAGAAATTTTGCTGTTTCCAAATAGCCTTTGGCATAAGCGGAAAAGATGTCGATATTGACGCCCACATTGTTCAAATCGGCATCGTCTTCGGCTCCGGTATTGGCTCCGGTGCGGATGAAATCGCCGAAATCAGACAGCACATAGCCCGGCATCACGGTATCCAAATCGACCACACAAAGGATACGTCCCGAATTGTCGAACAGCACGTTATTCACTTTGGTGTCGCAGTGATTGATGCGTTTGGGCAAGGTTCCTTCGCGTCCCATACGTTCTGCTTTGCACATTTCTTCGGCGCGTTTTTCGATTTCGCTGATGATTTCCGGCTGTTCGGCTACGCGACCTGCGACGTCTGCTGCCACTGCTTCGCGGAATTGTTGCAAACGAAATTCCATGTTGTGAAAATTGGGGATCGTTTCTTCGATTTTTTCCGGTATATCCGCCAAATAAGATTGAAACTCGCCGAAAGCTTTGCCTGCTTCATAAGCCAGATCGGGCGTGATGGAGTCGTAACTTTTTCCGCCTGAAATAAACAGATAGACACGCCAGTAACTTTCGCCGTCGAAATAAAACAGTTTGTCGTCGGTCGTCGGAATGATGGTCAGCGTTTTGCGCTCGATATCCGTTTCGCCTTTCGCCTGCAATTTTTTACGGATATGGTTGGTTACATGCAGGATGTTGTTTTGCAGCAGTTCCACATCTTTGAAGATGTTGTGGTTGATGCGTTGCAAGAGGTAATCCGGCTTGTCCGATTCCTTGGTGGTTACTTTGAAGGAATCATTAATCAGTCCGGCGCCCAGCGGAGCGACGGTTTCCGGCGTTCCTTCCAACCGGAATTTCTTTGCTAAATTCAAATATTTTTCCATACTATTGTAATTTAAGTTGAAGCACATTAATCATATCTTTTGTCATGGTATCCAAGTCGTATTTCGGATTCCAGTCCCATTCTTCCCGTGCACAGGAATCGTCCATCGAATCGGGCCACGAGTCGGCGATTGCCTGTTTCACGGGGTCGATGTCGTATTCCATTTTAAAATCGGGGTAATGGCGTTGAATTGCCGCTTTCAGCATTTCGGGATCGAAACTCATTGCGGTAACATTGAATGAGTTGCGATGTTTCAAGCGAGCGGGATCTGCCTCCATCAGTTGGATAGCGGCATCAAGCGCATCGGGCATATACATCATATCCATCAAGGTTCCGGCTTTGATCGGGCAAGTGAATTTCTCGCCCTTGACTGCCTTGTAGTAGATTTCTACGGCGTAATCGGTGGTGCCGCCGCCGGGCAAAGTCATATTGGAAATCAGCCCCGGATAGCGTACCGAGCGCGTATCTACTCCCCATCGGTGAAAATAGTAATCGCTCAACAGTTCGCCTGTTACTTTCGTGATACCATAAATCGTCGTCGGACGTTGCAGGGTATCCTGTGGCGTTTTGACGCGCGGCGTATCGCTTCCGAAAGCGCCTATCGAACTGGGTGTAAACACGGCGCATCCGTATTCTTTTGCCACATTCAGGCAGTTCAGCAAGCTGCCGATACCTACCGTCCAACCCAACTGGGGATGCAATTCCGCAGTCGCAGAGAGAATAGCCGCCAAATTGTAGATAGTATCTATCTTGTAGGTTTTGACGGCTTCTGCCACTTGATTGATATCTGTTGCGTCTATTTTCACTGTGGGTCCGGCGTCAAAAAAACCTTCGGGATAGGGCGGTGCGAAATGCCCGCAAACCACATTGTCCGTACCGTAAATGCTACGCAACTTGCAGCTCAATTCCGATCCTATCTGACCGGTGCTGCCTACAATCAAAATTCTTTTCATTGTTTTCTCGTAATTCTATTAGATAAATTTAGATGCTTATTATGATATTATTTTGCCGGTGAAATGGTGTAGCTGAATTGATAGCTATCGTAATCCACGCGGTATTGTTCTAATGGTGTAGCGCCCCAACTGTTCACTCCGGCGACGCCCATTTGTCGTTGATTGACATTGAGGTAGATCTCGTTGCGTTTTGTCAATTCGCCGGAATGGTATTGTTTGCGGTCTTTTTCGGGGTCTAAATCGTCGAGTGAATAATAGAGCGCCGAAAATTCAAAAGGCAGTTGTCCCGAAATCTTCACGCCGTCGCCTTTCTTGTCGGTCAGTGTCAGCCAGCGGACGTCGGTTTTGTTGCCGTTTTCCTGCGGTCGAACGTATGGGAAGAACTGTTCATCCACCGTGCTTTTGTAGAGCCGGACGGTTGCGCCCGAATTGCGGTCGATGTAGTTCTCCCAAGGTCCGCGACCGTAATAGTTCAGCGTAGAATATTGTTTGGGCAAGGTCAGGATGGTGCCGAAAAGGGGCAACATCGGTTCTTCGCCTTTCAGTTTGGTGAATTGATTATCCACGACGATGGTGCCGTTAGCGCCTACCGTATAGGTTTGGACGAATTTGGCGTCGCCGTTCAACAATGATTTTTCGGCTGTAATTTTATAGGTTTCGCCGACTTGTGAAACGTTGACGGCAGTCGATTCGGTTTTGCCGACATCGTGCCATACGCGCAATTTGTTGTTTAGGTTAGCGCCATGATCATTGTCGGTCATCGCACGCCAAAAATTGATTTGTGCGCCGCTCTTGATGAGGTCTTTGCCTTTATATTTATAAGCGGTCAGCAGCCCTGTTTTCAGATCAAAAGTAACCGAGAAATCTTTGGATTTGGCAGTCCAAACCGTTGCGGTTTGCGATACTTGCAATGCGGCTTCTCCAAATACGGCAGGGCTTGCTTTGGGCAGGTCGGTCAATGCAAACTGTTCGTAAGCGATCTTATAGTCTTTGGCGAGCAGCGGTTCGGCGGCTTTCAGCAGGTAATCGACGTTCAGGAAATATTCTTTGTCGGCTTTCAGCACATAGCTGATCGGCAAGGTCAGCCGGATGCTTTGCGTCGGCGCAACATTCAAATGCTGTTCTTTGCCCGATTGGACAGGCACGCCGTTTTCGAGCAGTTCCCATACCAAATAATAGTTGCTCAAATCGCAGAAGAAATTTTTGTTGATAATTTCGATAGCGTATTGCTTTTTGTCGAGCAATTTCGTGCCGATATTCTGATACACTTTTTTCACTTCGTAAGCGCCGGGATTGGGAACACGATTGGGCGCTATCACGCCGTTGCAGAGGAAATTTCGGTCGCGACTGCCACCGCTCATCAGGCGTTGTAAAATGCTGTCGGGTTCAAAATCGCCGCCATAAGCGAAGAAGGTTTTGCCGTTGCGCGTAACTTGGAAGCCCTGATCGATCCAGTCCCAGATAAATCCGCCTTGCAGGGTCGGATATTTCGGATCTTCGATGACGTCCCAATAATCTTTGAAATTGCCCAGACTGTTGCCCATCGCATGTGCATATTCGGAGGCAATCATCGGTCGGTCGGTCAAATTTTCGCCATAAGAACGAAAACCGTTGGGCGACGGATATTGCGGGCAGTAAATGTCGGTATCCCATTCGCGTTCCGAACGTTCGTACTGTACCGGACGGGTAGGATCGGCTTTTTTCAGTTTAACATAAGCGTTATAGAAATTGTAACCGTTGCCGGCTTCATTGCCCATCGACCAGAAACAGACACTCGGATAGTTCTTGTCGCGGTCATACATACGCATCACGCGGTCGAGGTGGGCTTTCAGAAAGTCGGAATTATTGCCCAAAGTCTGTTTCAAATCGTAATACATACCGTGTGATTCGATATTGGCTTCGTCGCAGACATACAGACCGTATTCGTCGCAGAGTTCGTAAAAATACGGATCATTGGGATAATGGCACATACGGACGGCATTGATATTCAGCTCTTTCATCAGTTCGACGTCTTTGCGCATTTCTTCTTTTGAAACGACATGACCGGTCAGCGGGCTGTGTTCGTGGCGATTGACGCCTTTGATATACACCGGTTTGCCATTGACAAGGTATTGTCCGTTTTTGATTTCGATGCTGCGGAATCCGACACGCACCGGAATGACTTCCGTAGTTGTTCCTTTTTCGTCTGACAGACTGATATACAGCGTGTATAAGTTCGGAATTTCTGCCGACCATGCTTTTACTTTCGGAACGGTAGCGTTGAAAATGAAGGTCGTTTTTGCTCCGTCAAAGGGTTTTTGAATGTTCAAATCGACAACGGCTTTTCCGGCTGCGTCTTTCAAGGTCGCTGCCACCTGACAATTAACGTCTTTTGCCGCTTTTTCATTGGCTTTCAGCGCTTGATTGACTACTTCTACCGTAAGCGAAAAAACGCCGTCTTTGTACTGTTCGTCCAATTTGCTGATGATGGTAAAATCGCGGATGTCAATTTTTGGTCTTGCATATAAATAAACGTCGCGTTCAATGCCCGAAATGCGCCAGAAATCCTGCGCTTCCAAATAGCTGCCGATACTCCAGCGATAGACTTGCAATGCAACCGTATTTTCGCCTTTGCGGATGTAGGAGGTGATGTCAAATTCGGCTTCCAACTTACTGTCTTCGCTGTAGCCTACATACTGACCGTTGATCCAGATATAGAATGCCGATTTGACGGCGCCCAAGTGTATGAAGACTTCGCGTCCGTCCCAACTGTCGGGAATCGTGAACGTGCGGCGGTAAGATCCGACCGGATTGTATTCGTTTTCAGTGGGCAAATTTTGCACAATTTCCGCTGTGGAATAGTGGTTTCGCAGCCATTGCCAACCATTGCCGAAATCGAAGGGGTGATTGACATAAATCGGATAGCCGTAGCTTTTGCCTGTATTGTTAAATTCCCAGTTGGCGGGTACGGGAAAATTATCCCAAGTCGATACGTCGTAGGATTCCTGTTCAAAACCGGTCGGTCGCAACGACGGACTTTCCACCCATTTGAATTTCCATAAACCATTGAGCGATTGAAAATAAGCCGACTGCTCTTTTTGACGCTTTTCCGCCAAAATCTGATTTTCAAAAGCAAACGAAGCTGCCCGCATCGGAGCGCGATTCACATTGGTTACGGCAACATTTTGCCACTCTTTTAAGTCGCTTTGTCGGCGAAACGGTTGCGCATTCACACTTTGGTAAACACATGCGCCAACCATCATAAAATACAGAAATTTTCTCATGATATAAAAAATTAATTTGTAAGCTGCAAAAGTACAAGTTTTTTCTATTTCTACCAAATAAAAATGCGTTAAGCAGCAAAAATTTCACTTTTCTTTTAGTTTTATCTGATTTTACATTTCCAGCACAACTTTTATGCCGGTTGTCAGATAATTCCATTTTTTAAAGGAACAAAATATGCCGAAATTGCCGTAAAAATTTCCGAATCCATAGCCAAATTCGCTATACGAGGGCAAGGCTGGCGTATTCAGATGACTGAGATAAAAACGTTCTTTCAGAATATCATTGGGGATTTTGGAGAGCAAGCGTGAGAGCAAAAACGGCGATTCAAACATCAGATGCAGCTGTGCATAACGGTTGGCGGCATTATACCAATGACCTTCGAGCAAATGAAAAGTGCCGCCGATCGGATCTTCCCACGAGCGCGGAATATGCCGCTGCCGAAAACTGCTGAAGTCGGCGAAAAAGACGGATTCGACATTGGTAAACCAGCCCGCACTGCCGTAATAATTAAGCGATTGCAACAAACCTATCGGAATTTTTTGCTGAATTTCCACCTCAATGCGTTCGTACTGACTGTTGCTGTTCAGCACGCCGCCGATTGCCCGCGCATATTCAATATTAAAAGTCGGATAATGCGAATGAAGGTATTCTTTTTGGCGTCCGTTGATGCGAAAATATTGCCCCGGCACCCAGCGCAAGCCCACCACCGGCGCGATACTGCTGTAGCCGTCCCTGACCAAATCGACTACTTCCTGCCGCAACTGCATCGTCGTGCTTTTCCCGCGCACCGGATCGTACCAGTCGTAATACAAGCCGCCATACAGCAAAAAACCATTGAAGAGCTCATATTGCATCGACAGATTGCCTTGATAATGTTTGTAATATTTCAGATGCAAATCGTCGAAATCAATGCTGTCGGGCAAGATTTGTTCGATGCGATTGGTGAACGACGAGTTATAAGACTGGTTGCGATTTTCCAATCCGAAGGACAGTTTTCCGAATTTTTCCGGCTTGAAAGTCCAATTGATCGGCAAGCGGACATAGATTTCTTTCTTTTGAAACAGGATGCCGGTTTCCGGCGAAAAATCGAGCGTTTGTCCGTTTTGGAAAGTCTTTTTCATCCGAATCTGCTGCCAGTAGAGAATGCCGTCTAAAGCAGAATAAGCCAATTTCAACGGATTGAACAGCCCCGAATAACGATAATAGGTATGGTTGTATTCAAATTGCGCCGGTTTGAGAACGCCTTTTTGTAAAATCCACGGTTTGCGTTTGAACGTCGTATCTCGTTTGGTTTGTTGCTGACAGTATTCGGCAATGATTTCCTGCTCGATGGGCTGCAAGGCGACCGGACGGCGCTGCTCCCAAAACGTCGAATCGGTATTGACATACACCGAATCGGTCTGAATGCGGAAATAACAACTGATGTCGTAGGGGTTAGTGTTGGCGACGGCGGGCTGTTGCGTTTCGACCTTCCGATAGTCGTAGTGCGAGAAATAATAATGCGTCCTTTCGTTGCCCAAGAGTTTGAGATGAAACGTAACCCGACTTTCGACCGGCAAGAGCGCTTGTTGGTTTTGCGATCCGAAAACGGTTTCGACTTTGAAATCAAACAACTCCCACCTTCCGGTCAGCTCAAAACGGCTGACAGTCCAAGCGCCGTCGACAATATACAGCAAGCCCTCGATCAGTTTATGACTTTTCAGTTTGGGGATAATGCGTATCTGATGAACAAGCGTGCCTGTCGTATCCGTAGCTCCCTCATATTCAAAGAGATAATAACGAAAAATATGCTTGTCGTCCAACAGTAAAATCTGTTCGTTGAAAATTGCCGGCTGATAGATATTGACGTTCAGGAATTGCATCAGTCGCTCGCGAATATCTTTTCCTTCGAGCTGACTGCCGTTCAGCGCCTTGATCTGATGCGTAAAATAGTTTGGCGACGAATAATGCAGATCTGCTATCGCCTCGACGAACAACCGGTCGTTCCTCCGATTCCAATACAGAAAATCGGGCGCATATCTCGCCAAAAAATTGCGCTTTTTGACGTCGGTATAGCCTTTGATATACACTTGTGCATCGTAGGCGCTGATATGATCGTCGTACAAGTCTTTGTGTTTCAATACATTGATGATGATAGAATCGGCGCGTGTCGGTCGCGCCTGCGTCGAAAGAATGAACGCAAAGCCACAACATAAGACGGTGATTTTTATTATTTTCTTCATCATTTTAATTCACAATAGACAGACAAAGTTACGAAAAAAAAAATCAAATCAAGCGCAGCCTTTGTGTGTCATCTCAAATTTTATGATAAAAATAAGGATTACTTCTTGCCGAATTGTTTTCGATTCGTCATCACAATGTCTTTGTGTTGCAATGCCCAATCTATTAATCCCTGAATATGAGGAATTAATGATTTTCCTGTTTCGGTAAGCGAATATTCCACTCTCGGCGGAACTTCGGGGTAAATCTTGCGTGCAATCAAACCGTCGGCTTCGAGGGTGCGAAGCGTTACGGTCTGCATTTTTTGCGAGATATCGGGGATCGTCCTGCCCAGTTCGCCAAAACGCATTACGCTGTTTTCGTGAAGCGTCCACAAGATTAAAATTGACCACTTGTCGCCAAAGCGGTCTAATATATCTCTTATCGGACAAAAATTTTTTTCCATATCATAAATTTTTTCTCGCTGAAAATCAATAATAATAACCTGACGGTAAGTATCTTACTGTTAAGTGCCTACTTGCATAGTATCGCGGGCTGTTATATCTTTGCAGCGCTTTTGTAATAGTTAGGACAAAAGTAAATAAATAGAATTTATAAACCAAATTTAATTTAGTTATTATGGCAAAGAAAGTTGCAATTTTAGCTGTAAATCCGGTAAACGGATTCGGTTTGTTCCAGTATTTGGAACTGTTTTTTGAGAATGGAATTGAGTATCAAGTGTTTGCTGTTGCCGAAAGCACGCAGATTAAAACCAATTCCGGTATTTCGCTGCAAGCAGACGACGTTGTTGCCCATCTGAAAGGCAGGGAGGATGCGTTTGAGGCGCTCGTTTTTGCTTGCGGCGATGCTATGCCGAAGTTTTCCGAGAATGTGGGGAAGCCTGCATATCAAGACTTGTTGGCGGTGATCAAAACCTTTGGCGACAGGGGGAAAGTGATTGCTGGGCATTGCGTTGGCGGCTTGCTGTTCGACATCACGGGGATCGCAGCCGGCAAACGATTAGCGTTGCATCCGTTTGTAAAAGGCGCGGTAAAATCGGCAATCGGAACGGATGAAGCATACGTTGTAGATGGCAATTTCTATACTGCTCAAACGGAAACGACGCTGCATCTGTTGATGCCTGAATTGCTGAAAGTTTTGAAGTAATTGCAGTTCTCCATTGGAGAGGGTAAGGACACGGCGAATGTGACGGAAGGTTGCAGGGCGTGTCCTTATTTTATTTTTTTTTACCGAACTGTTTTGTTGAATAAATATCTGACGGGATACATCACCAGCAGGAAGCCGATGGCTAATGCTACTGCCAGGGTGATCGCCAGATCGCTCACGGATAATGCTACCGGATAGGCTTCGACGGCAAACATGCCGCTCCCGAGCTTTATCCAGCCGAAATGTTGTTGCCCGAGACAGAGCAGGACGCCGAGGGCGACGCCGAAAATGGCTCCGACGGCTGAAATGAGCCAGCCTTCGGCGAGAAAAATGCCGGAGATGAGGCGATTGTCGGCGCCTAAGGAGCGGAGGGTGGCGACGTCTGCTTGTTTATCGACTATCAGGATCGAAAGTGCACCGATGACGTTGAAGGAGGCGATCAGCAGGATGAAGGATAGCATGAGGAAGCTTACCCATTTTTCGACGTTGATCATCCGAAAGGCTTCGGCTTGCTGTTCGAAGCGGTCTTTGACTTCGTAATCGGCGCCGAGGAGTTGCCGGAGGTGTGTTTTCACTGATTTTGTGTTGCTGCCTGGTTGCAGTTTGATTTCTAAGGCGCTGACTTGGGTGTCGGTGTATTCCAAGAGCTGTCGCGCAAGGCAGATTGGGACGATGAGATAGGCGTCGTCATAAACTTGTTCGTTGATCATGAAGACGTCGTTGATTAAGGCGGTTTCGGAGTTTGCCCATGTGGTGGGGTTGGCGAGATTGATTTGTGAGGTGCGTTTGGGGACGTAGAGTTCGAGTGGCGAGAGGTAATTGGCATTGACGCCCAGCGTGTTGGCGACGCCGATGCCGAGTGTTGCGAGGGGGGATGTGTCGTTGTGGAGCCGCAGGGTGTCGTTGAAAAGGGCGCGTTCGATGGGGACGAGTTCGCGGAAATTGTCGGCGACGCCTTTCATCACGGCGGGTGTTTGCCGGTCGCCGTAGCGAAGCAGGATATTGTCTTCGAGGGTTTCGGTGATGAGCGCGACGGCGGGCAGTTCGCTGATTTGCTGCATCGGCAAGGTGTTGAGGTCGAAGGTTTTTCCGCTTCGGGCGGTGATTTTTATTTCAGGGTCGAAGGCGCTGAACATGTCGGTTCCGAATCGTTGAAATCCGTTGAAGACGGACAGGGTGCAGACTGTCGCCATTGTTGCTACGATAAGTCCGCATGCTGCTACGGCTGATATGATGTTGATGGCGTTATGTGATTTTTTCGACAGCAGATAGCGACGGGCGATGTAAAATGAGGTTTTCAATGTTGCAGGAGGTTATCTATGTTTTCCAAATAGTCGAGTGAGTCGTCGATATAGAAAATCAGTTCGGGGATGCGTCGCACTTGTTTGCCGATGCGGTTGCCGAGATCGAATCGCACGGTTTTTTTTGTTGTGTTGATTTGCGCCAGCAATGTTTCGCCGCGTTCTGAGGGGAAGAAGCTTAAATATGCTTTTGCGACGCTTAAATCGGGGCTGATGCGTACTTTTGTGACGGAGATCATGACGCCTGGCATTGATTTGGTTTGCAGTAAAAAAATTTCGCTTAATTCTTTTTGAATCAGGCGTTCTATCTTTTGTGATCGTTTATTATCCATATTGTTGTTGATTTTAGTTATGCAAAAGTACAAAAAATCTTTTGGAATTTTGCCGAAATGCCGAAAAACTTATCTTTTTTCTTATCTTTGTCGCGAATTTATAC
>JAISUM010000065.1 GCA_031272095.1 Candidatus Symbiothrix sp.
GACGATGCTCTCGCCGGTGTGGATGCCGAGCGGGTCGAAGTTTTCCATATTACAGACGGTGATGCAGTTGTCGTATTTATCTCTGACTACTTCATATTCGATTTCTTTCCAGCCTTTCAATGATTTCTCTATCAATAGTTGGTTGGAATAGTTAAACGCTTTTTCGGTCAATATTTTCAGTTCATCGGCGTTGTCGCAGAAACCGCTACCCATACCGCCCAATGCGTATGCTGCCCGCACGATGACCGGATAGCCCAATGTTTCTGCTGCGTTCAATGCTTCGTCAATGGATTCGACGGCGACGCTTTTGATGGATTTGACGTCTATTTCGTCTAATTTTTTGACGAACAATTCCCTGTCTTCGGTGTCGATAATTGATTGTACGGGCGTTCCAAGTACGCGGACGCCATATTTTTCAAACACGCCGGATTGATAGAGCGCCACGCCGCAGTTGAGCGCGGTCTGTCCGCCGAAAGCGAGCAGGATGCCGTCGGGTCGTTCTTTTTCTATCACTTTTTCGACGAAGAACGGCGTAACGGGCAGGAAGTAAATTTTATCCGCCACATCTTCCGACGTCTGCACGGTGGCAATGTTAGGGTTGATCAGGATGGTCGAAACGCCTTCTTCTTTTAGCGCTTTCAAAGCTTGCGAGCCGGAGTAGTCAAACTCACCGGCTTCACCGATTTTAAGGGCGCCGGAGCCGAGAAGGAGGACTTTTTTGGCTTTTTCAGAAGAGGCGCCGTCGATTTCGGTCGATTTAACGCTATTTAACTCTATTAAAGTCGAAGAATTTAAATTCTCAAAAAAAACATCAAACAAAAACTCCGTGTCTGTCGGTCCTGAGGCGGCTTCGGGATGAAACTGCGCCGAAAACCAAGGCATCGTTTTGTGGCGGATGCCTTCGTTGGAGTTGTCGTTCATGTTGGTAAACAGCACTTCCCATTCGTCGTTCAGGGTAGCGGTATCGACGGCAAAACCGTGGTTTTGCGAGGTAATGAAACAGCGGTTGGTGCCTTCCATCCTGACCGGTTGGTTGTGGCTGCGGTGTCCGTATTTCAGCTTGTAGGTAGTTGCTCCGGCGGCGCGTCCCAATAATTGGTTGCCCATACAAATGCCTGTGATGGGTTTTCCACGACGCATCGCTTCTTGGATATGTTCGACGGTAATGTCGCAAAACGAAGGGTCGCCCGGTCCGTTGGAAATGAACAGCCCGTCGTATTCGAGTGTGTTGAAATCGTAATCCCAAGGCACGCGGATGATGGTTACGTCTTTTTTGAGCAGGCAACGGATAATGTTGTGTTTTACGCCGCAATCGACCAAAACCACTTTGTTTGAGCCGTTGCCGTAGGTCAAGACCTCTTTGCAGCTCACTTTTGCTACTAAATTTTCCAAATTAGGATCAATAAAACTGTCGGCTGCGACGTTTGGCGTGGCGCTGATTTTTCCCAGTATGGTGCCTTTTTCGCGGATCAGTTTGGTCAGGGCGCGGGTATCTATTCCGTAGATGCCCGGAACTTTGTGTTCTTTGAGCCAGTCGCTCAGTGATTTGCTGGCATTCCAATGGCTGTAAGCATGGGAATACTCCGAAATAATCAAGCCGCTGACCTGAATTTTTTCCGATTCGTAAAATTCGGAAAGTCCATTAATGATTTTATCTTCCGGGACGCCGTAATTGCCGACCAACGGATAGGTAACTGTAAGAATTTGACCTGCATAAGACGGGTCGGTAAGCGATTCGGGGTAGCCCACCATAGCGGTATTGAAAACAACTTCGCCGGCTGTTTCGGCATCGTAGCCGAAAGAATAACCTTCAAAAGTCATTCCGTTTTCTAACACCAAATAGATTTTTTTATCCATATATAATAGGGAATCTTTATATTTCGGAGCGCAAAATTACATGAAAAATGTGAAACTTCCAAGAATTTGGATTACAAAGAGCCAATAAGGGCGAAAAAAAAAAATCCAAGCTTTGAAAACTCGGAAAATCAATAGACTTCAAATTGGGCGGTCGCTTGTTCGTTGATCGACGAATTGCCAACGGTAACGGTGAATGTTCCAGCTTCGACGACAAACCGGTTATCGCGATTCCACAGCCCCAAATCTTGCGACGTCAGCTTGAAAGTCAGGATTTTCTGTTCACCTGCCGCCAATGAAACGCGCTCAAATCCGCGCAAAGTTTTCTCGTAAGTAGTTACGGAACTGACATCATCGCGCAGATAGAGCTGCACCACCTCGTCCCCTTCGCGCTGCCCTGTATTGCGCACAGCGACCGTGATATGCAGGGTATCGCTTGCCGACATTGTCGTTTTATCCAAACGCAGGTCGCCGATTTCAAAACTTGTATAGCTCAATCCGTAACCGAAAGGATAGAGTGCGCCGCTCACCCGTACCCTGCCCGAGGTGTCAGAACCGGGTTTAAAGGGGAAAGCGAATGGAATTTGTCCGACGGATTTCGGAAAAGTAACCGCCAATTTTCCACCCGGATTGACGTCACCCCAGAGGATTTTTGCTGTGGCGGTTCCCATAAATTCACCGGGGAACCACGCATGCACTATTGCCGGAATATGTTTTTCCGCCCAGTTGACAGTGGCGGCGCGTCCATCGACCAAGAGCAGCACAACGGGTGTTCCGGTGGCATAAACGGCTTCCAAAAGTTGCTGTTGTCGCCCCGCCAAGTTTAAATTGGTGCGCGAAAATTCTTCTCTGACGGTACGCTCGTTGCCGCCCAAAACCATAATCGCGACTTCCGACCGGCGTGCCAAGCTGACAGCTTCGTCGATCATTGCCTGTTCCGTTGCATCCAAAGGAACGTTATATAACTCGCTTTCGGGGAAATATTTATCAATGATTTCGCAGCCTTTGGCATATTGCACATCGGCGTCAGGCAAATAAGCCCGAATCTCTTTGTAAATGGTTTTGATTGGCGCTCGTGCAGGTCCGTAACGGCAAATCAGGTTGCGCACTTCGTCGGCATTGGGACCTATCACGGCGATGCGTTTCAGATCTTTGGACAAGGGCAGTATGTCTTGATTTTTCAACAATACGAACGATTGCAATGCGGCTTTCAACGATACGGCTTGGTGTTCGGGACTGTGAACAATTTTTTCGACGCTTGCAGCATCACCTTTGTAGGGCTGATCGAACAATCCCATCCACATTTTTACTTTTAATACGTCGCGTACGCGGGCGTTGATGGTCTCTATCGTTACCAAACCGTCGGCAACGGCTTGACGCAGCGGCAGAATATAATCTTGCGGCGGCGTGAAATTGGTGCGCACATTCAGTCCGGCATTGATGGCTTGTGCCACGCGGTCGGTCGAATCTTTGGCGACGCGATGTTTGGTTTGCAGAAATTCGACTGCCTCGCTGTCGGAAACCACATAGCCTTTGAAACTATATTGTCGGCGCAAAATATCCGTCAGAAAATAGGGATTGCCGGTAATAGGAACGCCGTCATAATCGTTATAAGAACTCATCACGCCCAAAGCATGACCTTCGACAAAAGCTTTGCGAAAGGGTTCCAAATACAGGCTGTGCATTTCTCGCGGGGCAACGTGCGGATCAGTGCGGGTGCCTTCGTCGCGTCCCCCCACCGGAATAGAATAGACGGCAAAATGTTTGGGCGTCGCCACCAATCCGTGCGCCTGCAAAGTCTTGACCATTTGCAAGCCCAGTTCGCCTGCCAAATAGGGATCTTCGCCGTAACATTCTACCACTCTTCCCCATCGCGGATCTTGTGCAATGTCTAAAATCGGCGAATAGATATTCGTATAGCCCAGTGCAAGGGCTTCTTCTGCGGTTACACGCGCTATTTCGGTGATCAGAGCGCGGTTCCATGTTGCTCCCTGACCGCATTGCGCGGGGAACATCGTGGCGCGATCGTGGCACAAGCCGCGTATCCCTTCGTTGGTAAAATCGACCGGAATTCCCAGTCGCGTTTCTTCAACAAACCAGCGCTGAATGGCTTGCCGGTTGCGGACAGAGGCAGGATAGGGGTAGGAAATTTTTGCGCCGAAACTGCCCAAACCATTGGCTTGTTCGTCGATGTTAGCGATGCCGTCTTTCCAGATTTCCTGTTTCCATTGCGGCGTAGGCAGAGAGTCTTTCAACACGCGACCGGAGCCGTAGAGCGTGGCTAACTGGCAGGTTTTTTCTTCCAAGGTCATCAGAGAAAGCAGGTTTTCGACCCGCGCATCTATCGGCGCTTGCGGATTTTCATATACGTCCATCACGCCGTTTTTGTTGAAATCGATCCAATGCTCGTGATAGATAGAGGTTTGTGAACGAGCCGAAGTGATGCAGATCAGGCTCAAACCGATGCAGAATAAAATATGCGTTTTCATGATAATAAAAAGCTTGCCATAAGGGTTTTAGCCCATTTATGGCAAGCCGAAACAGAAACTTTTCTTATTTAAAACGTTTATTCAAAAAATCGAGTACCTCTTGGGTGATATTGTACTTTTCGTCGGCATACAGGATGGTGCTGTTGCCTGTTTTCGTAAGAATCACCTGATATTTTTGAGGCGTATTAAATTCTTTGATTCCCAGATTTAGCGAATCGCTCAATTGTTGTTCGATCAGGCGTTGTTCGACCGCCATATCTTTGTCAATTTGCGCCGCTTTGTTTTGCAAATCTTCCTGCATACGTTGCAGACGGGTTTGCTCCTGATTGTAGCGTTCCTTTGTCAGAAAGGCATTGTTTTGCACTTTTTGCTGGAACATCGCCGCTTCACTTTGCAATTTGTCGTAATTGGCTTTCATCGACGTGTTGTATTTGAGCAATTTTTCTTCGTATTGGCTGACCATTTTGTTGTAAAATTGCAGGTTAGACAGCAAACTGTCCACATCAACGTAAGCGATAGGCAAGGTTGTTAAATTGTCTCCTGATGCAATCACCGACGGCGTTTCGGTGTTGGAAGGGGCTGTTTTAGCATCTTTGCACTGTGCAAAATAAACTACAGAAACTGCCAAAGCGCAGAGTCCGACGACTGAATAGATGTGTTTCATAAAATCAATTTTTATATCAATAATTTTTATTTGTGGGCGCAAAGGTAAAAAAAATATTCCGAAATTTTGTTCGTTTTTCTTGCATATTCCGCAAATTTTTACGTTCTTTATGCTTTGAAATTGATATTTTACACACTATATAATAGTTATTACAATGAAAATCAAAGATTTAGAACCCTACTTGGTATGGGAAATCTTCGACCGGATCACGCAAATTCCACGCCCGTCGAAGAAAGAAGGGAAAATTGTTGAGTTTTTACTCGATTTTGCCCAAGTGCATCATTTGGCAGCCGAAAAAGATGAGGCGCTGAATGTGATTATCCGCAAACCGGCGACGCCCGGCATGGAAAACCGGCAGACGGTTATTTTGCAGTCGCATGTAGATATGGTATGCGAAAAAAACAATGACGTGCCGTTTAATTTCGACACCGATCCGATTCAAACCTGTATTGATGGCGACTGGGTGAAAGCCAAAGGTACGACTTTGGGCGGCGATGATGGCATCGGTATGGCGGCGGCTTTGGCGATTTTGGCGTCCGACGATGTGGCTCATGCGCCGATTGTCGCCCTGTTCACGACCGACGAAGAGACCGGTTTGAACGGTGCTAATGCATTGAATCAAAATTTTTTACAAGGCGATATTCTGCTGAATTTGGACAGCGAAGAATGGGGTGAATTTTGTATCGGTTGTGCCGGCGGGAAGAATACGATCGGCGAGTTCGGCTATCAAACGGTTCCTGCGCCGCAAGATTATTACTGGTTTGACCTCAACATCAGCAAACTGAAAGGCGGACATTCCGGCAGCGACATTCACAAAGGCTTGGGCAATGCCAATCAAGTTGTGGCGCGTTATCTTCATTCGCTGATGTCGGAAGGACAGGTGGCATTAGCACGCATTGACGGCGGCAATCTGCACAATGCGATAGCCCGCGAAGCAAGTGCAACAGTCGGTATTCCGGCGCATCTGAAAGAGAAAGCGGTGGTAAATCTCAATCTCTTGCAGGCTGCCCTGATGAACGAATTGCCGCTCGAAGACAGAGAATTTCAATTACAGATTCAGTCGGCAGAAGCGCCGCAAGAAGTCATTGATTTTCAGACCTCCGACCGCCTGATTTTGGCTTTGTGCGCAATGCCTCACGGCGTGATCGGATGGAGTGTGGATATGCCCGGCACCGTCGAAACATCCACCAATTTAGCCTCCGTCAAGATGAAAGAAGGCAAGGTAATCGCCGTAACGACCAGCCAGCGCAGTTCGACCGCTTCGGCAAAAGATGATATTGTTAATCGGGTGCATGCCGTCTTTCAGTTGGCAGGCGCGAAGGCACAATCGTCCACAGGCTATCCGGGCTGGAAACCCAATCCGCAATCGCCGATTTTGCAGATCGCGCAACAAATCTATACACGACAAACCGATGAACAACCCAACATTATTTCCATCCATGCCGGTTTGGAATGTGGCTTGTTTCTTGAACGCAATCCGCACTTGGATATGATTTCCTGCGGACCGACCATTTTGGGCGCTCACTCGCCGAAAGAACGGCTACAGATAGCTTCCGTCGCTAAATGGTGGAAGTTTTTGACTGAATTATTGCAAAATATTCCCGTTCGGTAAGAGGTTAGTAAAATATAAAATATCAAAAAACACATGAAATTCATTAATTAATTTCGATAGAATGTTTAATTTTGCAAGCGAATCATCAATTGCAATTTGAATTTTATGAAAAAGATAAGCTTATTATTAATCTTGTTATCGGCAGTTTCGCTATTTGCTGTTTGTGCCGAAGACGTCAAGCCGAAATCTTTCGTGCTTGTTTTAGACGCCGGTCATGGCGGACACGACCCCGGTGCAATCAGCAAACGCGGACGGGAAAAAGACATTAATCTTGCCGTTACGCTCCTTGTGGGCAAATATATAGCCGAGCAACATCCCGACGTAAAAATCGTTTACACCCGTCGGACAGATGTTTTTGTAGAGTTGAACGAACGTGCCGGTATCGCTAACCGCAATAATGCCAATCTGTTTATCTCGATTCACACGAATGCCAGTCCCAAGTCGGCAACACGAGGTGCGGAAGTTTACGTTTTCGGAGCATCGCAAGAGAAAGACAAGGCGCGTATGGAAGAAAATTTGAGGGTCGCTCAACGCGAAAATTCGGTGATTATGCTGGAAGATGACTATGAAGAAAAATATGCGGATTTTGACCCCAAGTCACCCGAATTAAACGTCATGTATGCCTATTTGCAAAATATGTTTATTGAGCAGAGTATGGATTTTGCCGCAACTGTTTTGGGTGAGCTGAAGTCCTGCGTTTCGTGGAAGGACAATGGCGTGAGGCAGGCAATTTTTGCCGTCTTGCGCAAGTCGAGTATGCCGCGTGTGCTGGTAGAGTTGGATTATATATCCAATGCCGAAGCCGAAAAATTTCTATTGAGCAAAGAAGGACAGCAAAAGCAGGCGCAGGCGATATGTCGAGCGTTTACCAAGTTCAAAGCCGATTACGACAAAAAGAATCAGCCGACCAATTTGGCAAAAGGAACCCCCAAAGAAACAAATGTCGATACGGTCAAAAACACCGAAAATGTCGCAAAAGCCCTTCCGTCCGGTTCGGTCTATAAGGTGCAAATCTTGGCGAGCAGTCGGGTATTGGCGAAAAATGCCCGTGAATTAAAAGGTTATGCAGCTGAATATTATAAGGAAAAGAATTTATACAAATATACTTATGGCGCCACTGCCGACTTGAACGAAATCAAAGCACTTCGGAAAAAATTACAGAAAGATTTCAAAGACGCATTCATCGTTCGTTTTGAAAACGGCGTTAAAGTAGAAACTATTTATTAAAATAGACATGAGAAAATTATTCACGAAAGAAGTCAGTATTGCCTTGATAACCATTGTTAGTTTGGTGATTTTATATTTGGGGATCAATCATTTGAAAGGAATCAACGTTTTTCATCCCGCTAATCATTATTATATTGCCATCAGCGATGTGTCGGAATTACAGGTATCCAGTCCGGTGCAAACCGACGGTTTTAAAATCGGAATCGTGCATGCCATTCATTATAATTATGACCATCCCGACAAATTTATTGTGGAAGTCGGCTTGGACGAAGCAATGAAAGTGCAGACAGGCAGCTATGCCGAATTAAAATCCAATTTGACATCCGGTGCCTATCTCGATCTGAAACTCAACAAGTATGTGAGCAACTATTATACCAAAGGAGACACCATAGAAGGTGTGGTGAATGCCGGTTTGATGGAAAAACTTTCCGATACGATTCTCCCACAAATCGAACAGGTTTTGCCCCGTCTCGACTCGATTTTGATGGGCATTCAGGCTTTGGTCAATCATCCGGCGCTCAATCAGACCTTGAATAATTTGGAAACAACGACTTCGGCGCTCGAACGCTCGTCGCAACAGTTGAACGTGCTGCTGGCTAACGATATCCCGCACATCGTGGCAAATTTAGACCAAGTGTCGTCCGACTTCTCAGTGGTCAGTCAAAACCTGAAAGGCATTGATTTTCAACAGACTTTTGCTGCAATAGACCAAACAATGCGGCATTTGGAATCTTTTTCCGAACAGCTGCGCAATCCGAACAGTTCGCTGGGCTTGCTGATGAACGACCGCACTTTCTACGACCATTTGGATTCGGCTGTCGTCAATGCATCCAATTTGCTGTTGGATATTAATGAACGTCCGAAACGCTATTTGCGCCTTTCGCTGTTTTAAATTGAAATAAGCTATGATAGAAATTATTCCTGCAATTGACATTATCGACGGCAAATGTGTCCGCCTGACACAAGGCGATTATGCGCAACAAACCGTTTATAACGAAGACCCCCTAGAAGTGGCAAAACAGTTTGAAAATCACGGATTGCACCGCCTGCATGTGGTCGATTTAGACGGAGCAAAAGCCAATCGAATCATCAATTATCGCACGCTGGAACGCATCGCCTCTCACACCTCCTTGCGCATAGATTTCGGTGGCGGACTGAAAACCGACGCCGATCTGGAAATTGCTTTCGACAGCGGCGCACAGATGGTTACAGGCGGCAGTATCGCCGTCAAAAATCCCGATATTTTCCAACGATGGATAGACAAATTCGGCGGACAAAAAATTATTTTAGGCGCAGATGTTTGCAATGACCGCATCGCTGTCTCCGGTTGGACGGAAATCACCGAACACCGCCTGATGCCTTTCATCGCGCATTGGCGCCAACAAGGTATTTGGAAAGTGATTTGTACCGACATCAGTCAGGATGGCATGTTGCAAGGCGTGAATACCACACTCTATCAACAAATTCTTGCCGAAGATTCGCAACTCTACCTGATTGCCAGCGGCGGCGTGAGCGGTGTCGGAGACATCGAAAAATTAGACGCAGCCAAAGTGCCTGCTGTCATCATAGGCAAAGCGATTTACGAAGGCAAAATTCGGCTGCAAGATCTGATCCGCTTTATCGAAGAGGCGAAAGACTGAAATCACCTTATTTCCCCCGCAGCACCACTAACGAATAGGCGGGCAGCAGGATTTCTCCGTCCTGCAAATCGACTGTTGTGGTAACGGGACGCGCATTTTTGTCGGCGGGAGCACCGGTAAGGACGGTTTTTTGTATCGCGCCCGGATTTTTTATCTCCACAAAACCACTTATCTGAACTGATGTCTCCACCGGCAGAAGATTGACCATTTTTAGAATATAATCTCCTGATTTATTGTCTTTTACAATCGAAACAGCAATACGGCGGCGCAGGTCGTCGTTGCGCGAGGCAACCGTCAGTTCGCTCGCAATATACTCATCACCGGCGTTTTGCCCGAAAACTTGCTGCACATAGTAGCCCACAGTCGGTCTGATTTCGGTGTTGTTGAAATAAATCAGGTCGGGGTTCCAGTTCGTATGCCCGTCTTTTGCCAAAAGCGGCGCGTAGGAAGTCATCGTAACCACGTCGGCGTTGCGTTCCACATTGCAGAGGTAAAGCGCCTCTGCCAGCGCGGTTTCCACATTGTTCGGGCGTCCGGGCAGGTGCGCGGCGTACTCGCCCAGATAAACTTTCGGTTTCGAGCGGTCGTAACGGTCGTAATAATCCTGATTGTGAATCATCCAGCCGGGCGCCACATAATAATGTTCATCGACCATCGGCACATTGAGCGCGGAGGCAAAGCGCCAGCCCTCCTCGTAGTCGCTGCCCTCGAAAAACGGACCGACCGTTCCGATAACCGTAATTTCGGGATGCTTTTTGCGTATCGCATTGTAAATCATTTCAAAACGTTCTTTGAAGACATCCGAAATCAAATCTTCGTTGCCGATGCCGATGTATTTCAGGTTGAAGGGCGCTGGATGTCCGGCTGCTGCACGAATTTTTCCCCATTTGGTGGTCTTGGCATCGCCATTTGCCCATTCAATCAGGTCGAGAATATCCTGCACGTACCCGTCCATCTCATTCATCGGGATTCCGCCCTGCTGACCTGCAAGCGCAACAACTCCCGCCCCTTTGGGGAGGGCTGGGGAGGGGCTGGAATTTTGGCAAGGCACGCCGGCAGCCAGCACCGGCAGCGGCTCTGCGCCAATATCTTCGCAAAACTGAAAATATTCGTAATAGCCCAATCCGAAGGTTTGATGATAGCCCCAAATGTTAAAATCGGGCTTGCGATTTTCCAAATTTCCGATGGTATTTTTCCAGCGGTAGATATTTTCCAGCCCGTCGCCGTGCGCTACGCAGCCGCCGGGGAAACGCACAAAACGCGGTCGCAGGTCGGCGATGGTCTGCGCCAAGTCCGCTCGCAAGCCGTTTTTCCGATGATGGAAAGTTTTTTGCGGGAAAAGAGAAATCATATCCAAATCGACTGCGTGCGCCTCGCTGGGTGCCGCCGAAACCGCGTCTGCAAAGCCAACGTACAGTCGGGCATCCTTCACTGTTTTGGTTGCCGTCAGCGTGGCGCTGTATTTTTTCCAGTCGGACGAGGTGATATGCAGGAGTTTTTTATCCGTAACATTTCCCTGATTATCAATTAGATAAACAGAAATTTTTGGATTCGATTTTCTGACGGCGTTTCGCGCAAAAAACGAAAAATCGTATTTTTCGCCCGCCGCCACCGCTATTCCGTCAAATCCCTCATTGACAATGCTTTGTCCGTTTTTCAAAACCAAATAATGCGGATTGTTTTGCGAAAGTGGTCGGTCGGTTTCGATTTTTGCTGCGCCGCCTTCCACGCGCCACGCCGTAGTCGGGTGCCACTCTTTGCGGTCTTTGGGCGAATATTCAAAATCGCGGTTCTGCACCAGTTCGGCATAAAGTCCGCCGTCGGCAGCGTAAGAAATATCTTCAAAAAAGACGCCGATAAGTTTATCGCTGATTTTCAATGTCTTATCTGGAAAAATTTCCAGCGTTGCCGTCGCCTGTTGCAGGTTGGCAAAACGCAGGGCGTCATCTTTGGTTGTTTCGTTGTAGCGCCGATTTTTTGCGGCGGTCAGTGCCACAAAGTCGGTCAGATTTTGCACCACCCGAAACGGCAGTTTGAAAACGCCGCCTTCGTCTGCTGTCAGATTTTCGGCTTGTTTGTAATCCTGTGGTGTCCAGTGGATTAAATCGTCGGACGTAGCGTATCCGATAACATTTTTTTCTTCCGTAACAAAAAATTCGCAGCGCCATTTGCCGTCTTTTTGCGACAGTGCGGGGGCAATCATTTTTTTGCCGCTTCCCCAGCGTCCGTAGTCCGATTTGAGGAAGATGTAGCCGTCTCCTACGGCGTTCCACGCGGCGCCGTCGGCAGACCACGCGAAGTGCAAACCGTTGTTGTTCAACACTTTCAGGTAAACAGAATCGGGGGCGTTGGCAAACGTCGCAACCGTTGCCACGCAGGTGGCGCAAAGCATCAAAAATGTGTGTTTCATAAAAAACTGACAGATTTTTTGTTAAAATTAAAATTTAATAAACAATCCGGCATTCAGAAAGCCTTTATAGCCATAGCCAAATTCGCCAAAAGCGCCGACATTGCTTCCAAACGAAGCGCCGATCAGCGTCAATTGAAAAGTGGGATAGATTTTGCTGTCAACTTTCAGGTTATGATCGTGTTCTTTGTAATCCATCAAGACGGCGCCGACGCCAAATGCGCTGTACATGGTGTAAGCTTCCTGCCGCACATAGTTGAATTGTCCTTCCAACGCCAATGTGTAAAAATAGCGGGTGTAGGAATTGCCCTCTTCCCTTGTGCGTGTCGATCCGTTATCGGTAAAGCGCCCGACCGTCAATTCGTTGTGGTCGAAAGCCAAAGTAAGTCCGAGAGAGACAAAGCGCGAACTGTGATACATATAAGAAATGTAAGGCGAAATGGGTTTGTACTCGCCTTTAGATTCCACATTGACATCAAAAGCCAATCCTTGATTAAAAAGGCTGTTCAGTCCGTCTCCTATCGCCGACAAGAGTTGGTTGTAGCCGTAGAGACCGACGCCAATTTTCAACTCCGATTTACGTCGTTCCCAACGCCTTCCGGCAGTGGAAAACAAGTTATAATCTTCCGTTTCCGGCAGATTTTGAGCCACTACATCTCCCAAAAAAGGGAGCATCATCAAACAAAGCACTAAAATTTTTTTCATAAACTCATTATTTTAATCGTAATTTTATTGTCTAATTCTGTAATTGCCGACAAAGATAATCATTTGTTTTGAAAACCATGCTATATGTTTGTAAAAATTTATTTTTTATGCTGCAATCTTTTTATCATCCCCTCCCTTTCAAAAGTCACATTGTCCGGAAAAAGGTCTTGCAATGTCCATTCCTGATTGTTGGAAATTTCCGGAATAGTGGCGTTGGCAACAGGTTCAAAGCCGAATTTTTTGTAAAACTCAATCAGCCATTTT
>JAISUM010000022.1 GCA_031272095.1 Candidatus Symbiothrix sp.
AAAACAACTTACGACAAAACCATCGAGTTTTTCGAGGAACTGCTGAAACTGCTACACCCCTTTATGCCTTTTATTACCGAAGAACTTTATCACGCGCTGTCGGATAAAGACGAAAGCATAATGTTTGCAAGAATGAAAAATGGAAAATGGAAAATGGAAAATGTTGTTGTTGTTGATTTTGAACGCACCAAAGAAATCATCACCAATATCCGCAATATCCGCGCCTCGAAAAATATTTCGCCCAAAGAAAAATTAACTTTGCAAGTTTCGGGCGATCACAACGATAAATTTGACGATGTGATTAAGAAGTTGGCGAATGTGGATATTCAGGGAGCCCCCTCTAACTCCCCCACAGGGGGAGAATCGGCGGCTGTTTCCTTTATGGTTGGAACTTGCGAATACGCCGTGCCGGTCGGCAATTTAATAAATGTCGAAGAAGAAATAGCCAAAATGGAAGCCGAAATCAAGTATTTGGAAGGTTTCTTGAAGTCGGTAAACGCCAAACTGTCGAACGAAAAATTCGTCGCCAACGCCAAGCCCGAAATCGTGGAAAACGAGCGAAAAAAGCAGGCAGACGCCGAAAGCAAAATAAAATCGCTACAGGAAGGACTCGCCGGATTGATGCGCGATAAGGAAAAATAATCGCCCTGATTATACGCTTTTGCCGTTTTTTGCGTTTATATAACAGTTTTTTTAGCTAAATGAAACGCAAAATCGGAATTATCCCAATCATGATCTTGCTGGCGATTATTGGATTGTGCTATCAATCGTATGCCCAGCAGGCTGTATCTGCGTCTGCATCCACGTCTCACGACAAGGAATCTGTGCCAAAAGATACAGCTTCGACGCATGTAGAATATAATCCGCAAACCGACCGCTACGAATTGCACGAATCGTCAGGCGACATCAACATGACTACCCCTATGCCGCTTTCTCGCGACGAATATCTCAACTATTCGCTGCGAAAAAGTATGGATGCCTATTTCAAATCGCGCAACGACGAAGAAACGGTTGATGGCGCCGAAAAGAAAAAAGACGCTTTGTCGTTGTTCGATTTCAATTTCGATTTGGGACCGGCAGAAAAGATTTTCGGACCTGGCGGCGTGCGTTTGCAACCTCACGGCAGCATCACTACCAAAATCGGTATGTCGCACAACGAATCGGGCGACCCGACAATGACCGAGCGCCAACGCAACCATTGGGGCTTCGATTTTGATCCCGATATTCAAGTCTCCGCAACGGCGTCGATCGGCGATAAAATGAATTTCGATTTGAACTACAACAGCCAATCGACTTACGACTACGATACCAAACAGCTGAAACTCGGCTATGTGGGCAAAGAAGACGAAATCGTGAAAGTTTTGGAAGCCGGTAACGTCAGTATGAACACCACCAATTCGCTGATTCGGGGTGGGGCAGCTCTGTTCGGTATCAAAACACAACTGCAATTCGGCAAACTGACGGTCGATGCCATCTTTTCGCAACAAAATTCGCAATCGCGCACGACATCCTCCAAAGGTAGCGTACAAACTACGCCTTTTGAAATTACCGCTGACAATTTCGACGAAAATATGCACTATTTTTTGGCACATTATTTTCCGGAAATCTACGACAATGCTATGTCGAAACTGCCTTATATTCAATCCGGAATATTGATAGACCAAATCGAAGTCTGGATCACCAACAAGCGTTCCAATTACGATTATGCCCGCAATATTGTCGCCTTTGCCGATTTAGGCGAATACAGCCATATCAGCAATGCCGGTTTGGTCAGTTCGACCGGCACTTTGCCCATCCCTTACAATCGCAGCAACAACCTGTACGACCAAATATTGACTTATACTGACCTGCGCGACATCAGTCGGGTCAATCAGATTTTGGAGGCGCAAGGTTTTGTCGGCGGACAAGATTACGAAAAAATCGAAAACGCCCGTAAACTGACGGAAGGAACCGATTTCACCGTCAATCGTCAGCTCGGCTATATCAGTCTCTACACGGCGCTGCAAGCCGACGAAGTGCTGGCAGTCGCTTTTTCGTATCAATATGGCGGCAACACCTATCAGGTCGGCGAATTTGCAAACAGTAATCCCGGACAGCCCAACGACAACCTTTACCTGAAACTGCTCAAAGGCACCTCTTTTTCGCCCGCCTCGCCTGCTTGGGAATTGATGATGCGCAATGTTTATACTATCAGCAATCGCGGGAGCCTTACGTCCGACAAATTCCGACTCGACATCAAGTATCAGAATGATACTACCGGCGTGTATATCAACTACTTGACGGAAGGAAATATCGCCAACCAACGCCTGTTGAACGTCGAAAATTTAGACCGCTTGGATTCGCGACAAGAGCCTTACAGTGATGGCTATTTCGATTATGTGGAAGGGCTGACGGTCGTTTCACAATACGGCAGAATCATTTTTCCGGTAACGCAACCTTTCGGCAAACATCTGCGTAAAATGATTGGCAACGACGCCATCGCCGACAAATACGTCTATCAGGAACTTTACGATACAACTTTGACGGCGGCGCGACAGATCGCCGAAAAAAATAAATTTATTTTAACGGGCGAATACAAAGGTTCCAACGGCTCCAATATCGACGCAGGCGGCTTTAATTTAGCGCGAGGATCGGTTGTCGTTACCGCTAACGGCGTCCGTCTGAAAGAAAATCAGGACTATACCGTCAATTATGCGACCGGCGAAGTTACGATCATCAATCCGGCTTACGACGACGCCAATATCCAAGTGTCGTCGGAAGACCAGACCGGTTTCGGTATGCAACGCAAAACGATGATGGGGATGAATCTTAATTATGCTTTTTCTCCGAAATTCAATATCGGAGCAACAGTGATGAATTTGAGCGAAATGCCTGTAACACTGAAAGTTGAACCCGGACAGGAATCGATCAACAACACCCTTTTCGGATTTAATACCAACTATTCGACGCAATCGCAATGGCTGACCAATTTGGTCGATAAACTGCCTTTTGTCGAACTCACCGCGCCCTCGCAAATCACCCTCAATGCCGAATATGCACAGCTGATTCCCGGACATTATAAAAGCAAATGGGGCGGAAATTATTCGTATATGGACGATTTTGAAAATGCCGAAATGTCGATAGATTTGCGCTCGCCTTACTCATGGTTTTTGTCGGCAACGCCCAGCATGTTCCCCGAATCGAAAAAAATCAATGACCTCGAATACGGTAATAATCGCGCACTGATAGCGTGGTATTATATCGACGGACTTTTTACCCGCAAATCGACTTTGACGCCCACGCATATCAAAAACGACGAAGAACAGCTCTCAAATCACTACGTCCGCGAAATCAAAGAAGAAGAATTGTTCCCCAATAAAGACACTCGCTACAACGAATCCTCGACCATTCCGGTATTCAATCTGGCATATTATCCCAAAGAACGCGGACCCTATAATCTCGACGCCAACGGTATGAATTCCGACGGCACTTTGGCAAATCCCGAAAAACGTTGGGGCGGCATTTTCCGCAAGATAGAAAGCGGCAATACCGATTTTGAAGCCAATAACATCGAACACATCGAATTTTGGCTGATGGATCCATTCGTGTATGACGAAAATCACACCCATCGGGGCGGCGACCTGTATTTCAATCTGGGCGACGTCTCGGAAGATATTTTAAAAGACGAAAAGAAATTCTACGAAAACGGTTTGCCCAATGACGGCGATACGAGTAAAGTTGAACGGACGGTTTGGGGCTATGTCCCGAAACAACAATCACTTGTCTATGCTTTTGATACGGATGGCAACCGCAAAATGCAGGACGTCGGTTTGAACGGTTTGCGTACCGAACAGGAATTTGAATATCCCGCTTATGCCAATTACTTGCAGGACTTGCTCGCCCGTCTGACTCCCGCCACTATCGAAGAGATGCGCAAAGATCCCTTTTCCCCGTTCAACGACCCGGCAGGCGATAATTTTCATTATTTTCGCGGCACCGATTTCGACCAGAACCGGACGTCTATCCTGCAACGTTACAAACATTACAACGGCACGGAAGGCAACTCGTTAACCGCCGAAGAAACGACCGAAGACTATACCACCTCGTCGAAAATCGGTCCCGACGTCGAAGACGTCAATCAGGATAATACCCTGAACGAACTCGAAAAATACTATCAATATCGCGTCTCATTGCGCCGCGAAGATTTGGAAGTCGGCAAAGGCTATGTTACGGACAAACGTGTCAGTCATCCGAAATTGAAAAACGGCAAAACCGGCGAGGTTACATGGTATCAGTTCAAAATTCCTATTCAAGCTTACGACGAAACAGTCGGCAATATCCGCGACTTCCAGTCTATCCGGTTTATCCGTATGTTTATGACCGGATTTGCCGATTCGACCATCCTGCGTTTCGGTACACTCGAACTGGTGCGTGCCAACTGGCGGATCTATACCAAAGAACTTAATCAGCAAAATATGCCTTCTTCGGCGGAAACCACCGTAACGCTTTCGACCGTCAATATCGAAGAAAACGGCGACAAACAGCCGGTCAATTACATTATGCCCCCCGGCGTCAATCGAATGACCGACCCCGGACAACCGCAATTGGTGCAGCAAAACGAACAGTCGCTCGCCCTGACCATCAATGATTTGGCAGCCGGAGATGCCCGCGCAATTTATAAAAATGACAATTTGGATACCCGACAATACCGACGGCTGCAAATGTTTGTGCATGCCGAAAGACTCCCCAATGCCACCGATCTGCTCGAAGACAACGACCTGTCGGTCTTCCTGCGCTTGGGATCCGACTATAAAAACAACTATTACGAATACGAAATTCCCCTGAAATTGACACCGCCGGGATTGTACAGCAAAGACAGCAATACCGACCGCGAAACCGTTTGGAACACAGCCAATATGTTCGATTTTTCGTTTGAACTGCTGACCAATCTGAAACTAAAACGCAATAACGAAAAACGCAAAGCCGGTTCAACCGTCAATTATTATACGCCCTATTCCGAATACGATCCCGACAAACCGATGAATACCGTTACGGTCGTGGGCAATCCTACCCTCTCGGAAATCAAAGTGGTGATGATCGGCGTGCGTAATAATTCGTCGGGCAACAAATCCGCAGAAATCTGGGCAGACGAATTGCGTTTGACCGATTTCAACGAAGACGGCGGGTGGGCAGGCAATGCCAATCTGTTTGTCGCCTTGTCGGATCTGGGTTCCATCAATTTCGTCGGACACAAAGAAACAGCAGGTTTCGGCGGATTAGATCAGGGCATTATGGAGCGTAACATCGAAGACAAACAGTCGCTGAACATTTCAACACAAATCGAACTGGGCAAATTTTTCCCCGAAAAAGCCAAAATCAATATCCCCGTCTTTTATTCCTATCGCGAAGAAACGCTCAGCCCGAAATACAATCCGTTAGATCAGGATATCCTTCTGAAGGACGCCCTCGACGCCGTTTCCACTGCGGCAGAAAAAGATTCGATTCGTAATTTTGCCGTCGATAAAGTAACCGCCCGCACGTTTGACGTGAACAATATGCGCATCAATATTGCAAGCAAAACACCGATGCCTTACGACCCCGCTAACTTCTCTTTCGGATACAGCTCGTCTGACAATTATACCCGAAATGCCACTACGGAATACGACCGTCAGACGAATCAGCGTTTGACTGCCAGCTATGCCTATAAGTCGCCGCTCAAACCTTGGCAACCTTTCAAGAAAAAAGACAGCAAACAACAGCAAACCGGCAAACAACAACCAACTGCCAAAACCCAACAAAGCGGTAATTCGATTTTAGATGAGCTGCAAATCAATTTTTTGCCAACCAATCTGGCGCTCAATTCCGACATCAATCGCAACTATTTTGAACAGCAATTACGCGACGTGAGCAATATGGAAACAGCAGCGCCGATGCCCGCCTCGTTTCGCGAAGATTTCTATTGGAGCCGCAGTATGGTCTTGAATTGGGATTTGACCAAAAATCTGCGTTTCAATCTCAATACCGGTACTAACGCCCAAATCGAAGCGCCGCATGTACAGGTCAATAAACGTTTCAATATGAACGACTACGAATTGTGGAAAGATTCCGTACTGACGAGCCTGCGCGATTTCGGTTCGCCGATGGATTACAAACAAACTTTTTCGGCAACCTATCAAGTGCCGTTCAAAGTCATCCCCGCTTTGAATTTTATGTCGGCAGATTTGAAATACGACGCACAATATGACTGGCAACGCGGCGCCACAGTGGATATTCCCGATGTGGAAATCGGCAACAAAATATCGAATGAACGTACTTTTGGAATTAACAATGGGTCGATCAACCTCTTGTCGCTGTATAACAAAAGTAAATTTTTGAGCGACGCCAATAAAAAATTCACCCTCAATAAAACGCCTGTACGTTCCGCCAATCAACGCCCCAACACAGCCGCTCAATCGCAAGCCAATAACCAGAAACGCAAATATGAAGCTTCGGTGCAACTCAACCCCGACTCGGCAAGCGTCGTCAAACACGGCTTGAACAACAAACGTTTGCGAATTACGGCAAAGGACGACAAGGGGAAACTCTATACCCTTAAATATAAAACCGTTGACGCAAACACCATTCGCATCAACAACAAAGATTCCGTCGCACTAAAACTGACGGTGTCGCAGTTGCCGCCATTAGACGACGAGACTTGGTATAAATTGGCACAGGCAGCCGCTCGCGGTCTGATGATGGTGCGCAACATCAATTTTTCTTACAATCTGACCGACGGAATGATGATTCCGGGATTCCGTCCTGCTATCGGCGACTTTTTCGGACAAGGCAATACGTCTTTCGGATCTGCTCCCGGCTTGGATTTTGCCTTCGGACTGTCGGGCGAAGATTATATTGAAAAAGCTGCCGCCCGCGATTGGTTGGTAACGGGCGATCAGGCAAATATCACCCCCGCTTATTACAACCGCACCGAAACATTTACGATGAACGCTACCGTAGAGCCTTTTGCCGGTCTGAAAATCACACTGAACGCTAACCGCGTTTCGACGGCGCAAAATCAAATTGACTATATGTACGACGGTATGCCCAAACGTTTTTCCGGCAATTTCAATATGACGACCATCGCTTTGAGTTCCGCCTTTGAAAAAAGCAAAGCAGGCAATGGCTACAATTCCGAAAGTTTCAACCGTTTCCTTGCCAATCGGGAACGCATCGCGCAACGCATCGACCAACAATATAGCGAGGTGATGTCTTCGTCCGTCGCCATCGAACGCAATGCCTCGGATGTGCTGATACCGGCTTTCATTGCCGCCTATACCGGACAAGATCCTAATAAAGTCAGTTTGAATTTCTTCCCCGGTCTTTTCCGCGTTTTGCCGAACTGGAATGCCACTTACGAAGGGCTGATTCAGATTCCGATCATCAAAAAACATTTCAAAACCTTCAATCTCGAACATGCATACACATGTCGTTATGCCATAGGCTCTTACACCTCTTACACCGGTTGGCAGGAAATTGCCGATGGCGTCGGGTATATCCGCAACACGCTCGACCAGATTGTCCCGACTTCTCCTTATGATGTAACTTCGGTCAGCATCACGGAAAATTTCGATCCGCTGATCCGAATCAATTCCGTCTTGCAAAACAATATGACTTTCAAGTTGAATTATACGATTCAGCGCTCCGTTAATCTGAATATTGCGGCATATCAGATCGTCGAAATGAATACGACCGACATCGGCGGCGACTTGGGCTATCGTATCGACAATTTCAATAAAATCATCGGTTTCCCGAAAAAATCGCCGCCTAATTTCAACAACGAATTGCGTATTTCGGGTGGCGTCTCTTATCGCATGACACAAAGTTTAAATCGCAAAATACAAGATGCGCTGACCTTGCCCACCACCGGCAATTCGCAGACGACCATCAAATTCACGGCAGACTATACGGTCAGTCGCATGATCACGCTGCAAGCCTATTTTGACCGCCAAGTCAGCCGTCCTTTGGTTTCGGCAGTCGCTTTTCCGCAAACACAGTCTGCTTTTGGTATCAGCCTGAAAGTGAATCTGTTACAATAACAACACAAAAAAATACTCCCACGTTTCACAACGCAGGAGTATTACTACTTCCTTTTTAACATTTAATATTTATTTAGTTTTTGATATATATCCAGTATTAATTCTAACATGTTCATCAAATAATTTGCAATATTATTGCTGTATTAGATTTCAAGTACAAAGGTAGTTAAAAAAAATCTATTTACTGAATATTATACATTAAATTCCGATATTTTATATATATTTATGAATAAATGCTGATTTTGATAGAATTTTTTACGTTTTTTAATTTTCGATATTTGCACAACAAATCTTTTATTTCTTATCGGCAAAAATATTTTTCGATTTATAATTCGTAATTCATAATTATTTACTACCTTTGCATCCGCAAAATTCGGGGTGTAGCGCAGTCCGGTTAGCGCACCTGCTGTGGGAGCAGGGGGTCGTGGGTTCGAATCCCGCTACCCCGACGACTGAAAATCAGAGAGTTATGAAGATAAATCACGGCTCTCTGATTTTTTATTTGCATACAGCCCTATTGATTGAGATTTCTAAAATTGTTAAATTTCTCTTTACCAATCCTTTTTCATACCCATCATTACATCTCCCGATACTCTTTCGGACTCACTCCCTCCATCCGCTTGAAATATTTGCCGAAAACCGACTGGTCGGCAAAGTGGAGTTCGTTGGCGATTTGCTGAATGGTTAATTTTGAGGACTTTAACAGCGCTTTTGCTTCGAGGATGACGTAGTCGTCTATCCACTCATTTGCCGATTTGCCGGTGGCTGTCTTAATGATTTGCGAGAGATATTTGGGCGTCAGACACAGTTTCTCGGCATAAAAACCAACCTGCCGCTCCGATTTGAAGTGGCGTTCGGCGAGTTGCAAAAACTCTCCGACCAATTCGTCGTGTTTCGTGGGCGGCAACGTTTGTTCAGGAAGCGAGTGCAGCCACGAACTCGAATGATAGTAAAACGCTAACAGCAAATGCTTTATAATGTCTTTGCGATGCGGATTTTCCGTCATTTCTACTACATATTTTAAAATTGAGTAATAGTTTTTGAGCAGATTCAAATCTGTTTCCCGCACAGTGATAGACGACTGTTTTCTGACGGTATGCAACATCGGGATTTGGGCTCTGATGTTGGTAAACAGACTGTCGGTAAAACGTTTAGACATCACGAGAAACATCCCCTCAAAATCGTCGCTGACGTATTCGCACTGCATAATCTCGTCCGCAAGAAGAGTAATTATGCAGGGCGCAACGGTTTCGTACTGTCGCAGCCCTATCCGTCCACGCGTCGTTCCTTTGCTGCAAATGATGAATACGGTAACATCCAAGCGAAACGGAAAGTTGACCTGCAAAAGTTTAATCTTGTCGAACAGCATAAAATCGTCGTCAATAGCCGATACTTCAAAGCCAATCTTGTTTTTTAGGTCATTGTGCCACGAAAGCGGAATAATTTTATTGCTCATACCAAATTTTTTTTT
>JAISUM010000060.1 GCA_031272095.1 Candidatus Symbiothrix sp.
CTTGTCCACGTGTCGAATCTTGCCGACCGCTTTGTTTCCGACCCTTCGGAAATCGTTTCGCTGCATCAGCACGTTCAGGTAAAAGTACTCAATATCGACACGGAACGGAAACGGATTGGGTTGAGTATGAAAGGATGAAAAAAAAATTGCAAATGAATATTTCGCAGAACATAGCGCCTCTTTTCAGTGGGTTATATCCCTGCTCTACGATGCCCGTAAATACCCTTTACGTGCACTCTGCTGCGTTGTTTTTGAATTTTAGTCTTTACCCTCCCCCTCCTCGAAAATCGCTTAAAATCAACGTATTAAGCACAAATTCGCGCATCCTAAACCTGTTAGGTTTTGAAAACCTAACAGGTTTGACAACCGTCATTGCGGGCTTGACCCGCAATCCTCTGTCCATTTTTTCATTTATAAATATTATGAGAACATTCAAAACAAATTCACTCATTTGCGCCGTAATCCTGTGGTCGCTGACCGCAGCCGCTGCGCAAAATTTTGTGTTTGCCGCAGTTCAGAAACTCACGTTTGAAGACACTCCAACGGCGATTCAAACCCCGTCCGTAGCGTCCCAAACCTCTCTCATCTATTTCAATTCGCAATCAAAAGAGATTGTGATTGAAAGTACAAAAGCAATCGGCAATGTGGCGATTTACGACCTGACGGGGCGTGTCGTAAATATTCCATTTTTCAAAAAAATGGAATATTTAACCACCATCGACGTTTCGCACCTTCCCGCAGGCGTTTATATCGTGAAAACTGCCGCCGACGTCAAGAAACTGATTATCAACCATTAAACGGAGAAAAAGCAATGAAAGACTTATCATTATTGGCTGTTTCGTTGTTGCTTTTTGCAAGCACAGGCGCCTATGCACAAGACCGCGCACTGCAAATCCGCAAGAGCGGCGCAGCCGTCGCAGACTATAATGTCGCTACCATTGACAACATTGCGTTTGACGCCAATGCACAAGACCGTTCGATGTACATCTACAAAAAAAGCGCAGTCGTCAATACCTATAAAGTAGCTGAAATAGACAGCATCACCTTTGTGAACTATTCGACAACGGCGGAAACAAGCGTTGAAATCAACGGCGTAGTTTGGGCAACCCGCAACGTGGATATGCCCGGCGCCTTTGCCCCTACGCCCGAAAGCGCAGGAATGTTCTATCAATGGAACAGAAAAACAGGATGGAGCCATACCAAACCGCCCGAAAACAGCAACGGCGCCACCACTTGGGACAACACTACCCCTTCCGGCAGTACTTGGGAAAGCGCCAATGAGCCCTGCCCCGACGGTTGGCGACTGCCCACCGAGACAGAACAGCGCAGCTTGCTCACTGCCAACAGAGTATGGACAACTCAAAACGGCGTAGTCGGTATGCTTTTCGGAACAGCTCCCAACACGGTATTTTTTCCGGCATCAGGTATCTATATCGTCGGCAACTTGTATAATGTTGGTACAAGCGGCAATTATTGGAGCAATACGCAAGAAGAGGATAACAGCAATGCCTATAGCTTGTCTTTATCCAATAATGATTATGCCAGCATATATATCACCCACTTCACCTACGGGCTTTCTGTGCGCTGTGTGGAAGATTTGGTCAGAGTTACTTTCAATACAGCCGAAGCAACAAAAATCTCGAAGACACAGGCAACTTTGAATGGCAATATCACCAAAGCAGGCGATCCGGCATATACCGAGCGCGGTTTTTGTTACGCTACAAGTCCCAGCCCCACTGCCGCCGATCATAAAATCGTAGTAACCGGCAACGGAACAGGCGCTTACTCCTATAACCTGACAGGCTTGACGAGCGGCACCCTGTATTATGTGCGAGCTTATGTTGTCCAAGACGGAAATACAATTTATGGCAATGAAGTTTCATTTACAACTACCACCGTTCTTGCGCAAATTGTTACCTATCAAATATCCAATATTTCTACCACAGGCGCTACGACAGGGGAGGCTACGCTCAACGGGCTGATTTTTCAATCAGGCAACCCTGCTTATACCGAGCGCGGTTTTTGTTATGCGACAAGTTCCAACCCCACCATAGATGATCATCAAAGTGTAGTAACCGGCAGCGGAGACGGCGCTTATGCTTGTGATATAACCGGTTTGATGAGCGATACCAAGTACTATGTGCGGGCTTATGTCATCCAAAATAGAGATACCATTTACGGCAATGAAGATTCATTTACAACGCCTTCCGATATGATTCATGTAAAAGGCGGAATCGGATGGACAGGCATTAATATCAGCTCTTTTTATATCGCTAAATACGAAGTAACCCAAAAACTGTGGATGGATGTGATGGGCAGTTACCCCGGTACGGCGCCAAGCAGCGCTTATGGCGTGGGCGACAATTATCCGATGTATGATGTCAGTTGGAACGATATTGTGGGTACGACAGGCGCCTATTATACCGAAAAAGGCGTTAGTTATTATGCCGATGGCTTCTGCTATAAATTATATCAATTAACCGGCAAAAAATATCGTTTGCCTACCGAAGCCGAGTGGGAATATGCTGCCAATGGCGGACAATTTGATTACGATTTTCTTTACAGTGGCAGCGAAGATATTGACGAGGTCGCATGGTATTCCGGCAACAGTGGCCAAAAGACTCACCCTGTCGGGACAAAAGCGCGTAATTTAATCATGACAGATAGCGGCAATGTTCCGGAATCTTCAGCTTTTGATATGAGCGGCAATGTCTCCGAATGGTGCAGCGATTGGTATGGCGCCACTTTTCCCGGCAGTACGAACAACCCCACATGACCGACGTCGGGAACCCAGCGAGTAGTTCGTGGCGGCGGATGGTCAAGCTTTGCATCTTCTTGCGAAGTCGAATATCGCAGCAGCGCACAGCCTGCCGACAGGATGATCACCCGCGGGTTCCGGTTGGCATATTCGGAGGAATGATATAGATGGTTCTCACTCCACCGTAACCGATTTTGCAAGGTTGCGGGGCATATCCACGTCGCGTTTTTTGTTGACGGCAATGTGATACGACAGCAGTTGCAGCGGAATGGTCGTCAGCAGAGGGTCGAAACAGTCTTCCGTAGCGGGAATCTCAATGACATAATCCGCAATGGATTTGACGACGGTATCGTTTTCGCTGACAACGGCTATCACCCGTCCGTTTCGCGCCTTGATTTCCTGAATGTTGCTGATAACTTTTTCGTACATCCCGTTGTCGGTAGCAATGGCGACGACCGGCATCTCACTGTCTATCAGCGCTATGGGTCCGTGTTTCATCTCGGCGGCAGGATAACCTTCGGCGTGGATATACGAAATCTCTTTCAGTTTCAAAGCGCCTTCGAGCGCCACAGGATAGTTGAATCCGCGTCCGAGATAAATGAAATTGTGCGCGTAAGTGAAAATCTTCGACAGATTTTTTATCGCGTCGTTCAATTTGAGAATTTTTTCAATCTTGTCGGGAATCCGGTTCAGTTCCTGTAACAAGCGGAAAAAATGCGCATCATCAACCGTTTTCAGTGCGCGGGCGATGCACAGCGACATCATCGACAGCACGACCAATTGCGCCGTAAATGCCTTGGTCGATGCCACGCCGATTTCGGGACCAACGTGGGTGTAAGAGCCTGAATGTGTGTTGCGTGCGATGGACGAGCCGACCACATTGCAGATGCCGTAAACAAAGGCGCCTGCTTGTCGCGCAAGTTCGACGGCTGCGAGCGTGTCGGCAGTTTCGCCCGACTGCGAGATGGCAATGATAATGTCGTCCTTATAAATAACCGGATTGCGATAACGAAATTCCGACGAATATTCGACGTCCACCGGAATACGGCAAAAGGTTTCAAACAGGTATTTGCCGACCAAGCCCGCGTGCCACGACGTTCCGCAAGCCAGAATAATGATACGGCGGGCATTGACGAAGCGTTCCCGATGGTCGATAATGCCCGACAGCACAACGTGTTGACACGACACGTCGATACGTCCGCGCATACAGTCACGCAGGGTTTGCGGCTGCTCGAAAATCTCTTTGAGCATAAAATGCGGATAGCCGCCTTTTTCCAACTGGCTCAAATTCATCTCCAACTGTATGATTTCGTGGGTTTTTTCCACGTTTTTGATGGTGATGATGCGGGGCGGCTCGTGCCGACTGACGACGGCAATCTCTTCATCTTCAAGATAAATCACGCGGTTGGTATATTCGATGATGGGCGAAGCGTCGGACGCAATAAAATATTCGTCCTCGCCGATACCCAAAACCAGGGGACTGCTTTTTCGGGCGACAATAATTTGATCGGGATTGTCCTTTTCGACGACGGCAATCGCATACGCGCCGATAATTTCGTTCAGGGCTAATTGCACCGCCGTACACAAATCGACTTTGTTCAGCGTTTTAACGTATTCGATGAGTTGCACCATCACTTCGGTGTCGGTGCTGCTCTGAAAGTGATAGCCGTTGCGAATCAACTGTTCTTTCAATACGGCATAATTTTCGATGATACCGTTGTGTATCAGCGCAATAGATTCCGATTCGGAATAATGCGGATGCGCGTTCTGGTTGCTCGGTTCGCCGTGCGTCGCCCAGCGCGTATGTGCAATGCCGATGTTGCCCGAAATGTTTTTGTCTTTGCAAAACTCCTCCAAATCAGCCACTCTGCCTTTTGCTTTGTAAATGCTTAATTTGCCGTTTTTATCGGTCAACGCCACGCCTGCGCTGTCGTAACCGCGATATTCGAGGCGGTGCAATCCCTTAATCAATATCGGATACGCCTCTTTGTTGCCTATATAACCTACTATGCCACACATATTTTTCTAATTGTTTGTATTTTTAAATAAACGGCGGCAAAGGTACTAAAAAAATCTGTAAGTTATACCATTTTGACACAAAAGATATGATTTTTCAATAATTATGGATAGGATATTTGTCAAAAAACAACATGAACACTAAAAAGGCTGCCTCAAAATCATTTGAAACAGCCTTTTTTGTTGGCGGATGAGTAAAAATTTATACTCTTTTTTCCTTGATTCTTGCTTTTTTGCCGGTGAGCGCACGCAAATAATACAATTTGGCACGGCGCACTTTGCCGACTTTGTTCAACACGATGCTGTCGATAAACGGTGAATTGAGCGGGAAAATACGTTCTACCCCCACATTTTCCGACATTTTGCGCACGGTAAAACGCTTGCTGTCTCCGTGTCCGGCGATTTTGATCACTACGCCGCGATACTGCTGGATACGCTCTTTGTTGCCTTCTTTGATGCGATAGGCTACCGTGATCGTGTCTCCACTTTTAAATTCGGGATATTTTTTTTCTACTTCCGAATCCACAAAAGATTGTTCTGCAATCTTAATAAAGTCCATGATTATTAATCTTTTATAAGTTTATAATAACCAAACGCAACATTCACGGGCAACTCTTTTCCCATCAGCGGTTACGTTAAGCGGGCGCAAAGGTACGCATTTTTCTTGAAATATGAAAGTATAATTTGAAAATTATTTGTTCTTTTCGGCGATTTGTCGTACATTTGCCATCTGTTTTCAACGAAACAGACCTACCATTATGAATATACAACAATTGGAATATGTGGTTGCGGTGGATAATTTCAGGCATTTTGCCAAAGCTGCCGAGGCGTGTTCGATCACGCAACCGACTTTGAGTATGATGATTCAAAAGCTCGAAGAAGAATTGGACGTTAAAATTTTCGACCGCTCGAAACATCCGGTGGAGCCGACTGCTATCGGCACACAAATCATTGATCAGGCGCGGATTTCGCTGAAACATTTCAAACAAATCAGAGACCTTGTCGAAAACGAACAGCAGACGGTCAAAGGCTGTTTCAAATTGGGAATTATCCCGACCATTGCGCCCTATTTGGTGCCGCTGTTGCTCGAAAAACAAAACGCCGATTATCCCGATTTAGAACTGATTTTGAAAGAAAATACGACCGCACAACTGATTGATAATCTGCAAAAAGGTGTTTTAGACGGTGGTTTGTTAGCCGGTCCGCTCAATCATCCCGATTTGTTGGAATTTCCTGTTTATTACGAACAATTTTATGCCTACGTATCGCCTTTGGATGCGCTCTATCAGGAAAAAGCGATTGACATGCAGACCATCGACATCAATAATGTGTGGCTGTTGGAAAACGAACATTGTTTGCGCGGACAAATCGAGCGTTTGTGCCAAATGAAACGAAAGGCGGCAGTGGGCGAAAATCCGTCTGTCAAATACGAATCGGGCAGTATTGACACGCTGATTCATATTGTGGATTACAATCGGGGCATCACAATTATTCCCGAAATGCATGCGATGGGTTTGGACGAAGAAAAACAGGAAAATCTGCGCCCGTTCAAAAATATGACGGCTGTGCGCGAAGTCAGCGTGGTGGTCAGCAAAGATTTTGTGCGTAAAACCTTGTTGCAACATGTGATTGCGATGGTGAAAAAATCGGTGCCGAAATCTATGCAAAACCCTGAACTCAAACAGTTTGTCGTCGATTTATAAAACGGCTTATTTTTTCCACAAACGATTCAGATGTTCCTGAATTTTTAGTTCTTGCGGATTGTTTTGCGAAATCCAGAACTGCTTGTCTTTAAGCTGTTTCGGTAAAAATTCCTGTTGGACGAAGTTGTTTTCGTAATCGTGGGCATATTTATAATCTTTGCCGTAATTCAGATCTTTCATCAGTTTGGTCGGCGCGTTACGCAGATGCAACGGCACCGGCAAATCGCCCGATTGCGCCACTTCTTCCAAGGCTTTGTCGATGGCTAAATAGGCGGAATTACTTTTCGCACTTGTCGCCAAATAGACCGTCGTCTCCGCTAAAATGATGCGTCCTTCTGGAAATCCGACTTTGTGAATCGCTTCAAAACAAGCGTTGGCAAGCAACAGGGCATTCGGATTTGCCAAACCGATGTCTTCGGAGGCGGAAATCACCAAGCGACGGGCGATAAATTTCGGGTCTTCGCCGCCGGCAACCATCCTCGCCAACCAATAAATGGCACCGTCGGGGTCGCTACCGCGTATGGATTTGATGAATGCGGAAATAATATCGTAGTGCATCTCGCCGTCTTTGTCGTAGCCTGCCGGATTTTCCTGCAAACGGTCGGTTACTTTTTCGTCGGTAATCAAAACCGGATCGCTATCGTCAGCTTCGACAACTAATTCTATGATATTCAGCAATTTGCGTGCATCTCCTCCGGCAAAACGTAACAAAGCAGTCGTTTCGGTCAGTTGAATATCGCGTTTTTTCAGTTCGACGTCTTCCGACAATGCTTTGTGCGCCAAATCCAATAAATCTTTGTCCGACAGACTTTTTAATACATAAACCTGACAGCGGGAGAGTAGGGGACGGATGACTTCAAAGGAGGGATTTTCGGTTGTAGCGCCAATCAGCGTGATGGTGCCGTTTTCGACTGCTGCCAAAAGCGAATCCTGTTGCGACTTGCTGAAACGGTGGATTTCGTCGATAAACAAAACAGGTCTCGTCGCATTGAAAAATTTGGTACTGTGCACTTTGTCGATGATTTCCCGTACATCTTTCACGCCGGAATTGATGGCGCTTAAAGTATAAAACGGAATGTCCAACTGTTTGGAAATAATTTTTGCCAAAGTGGTTTTTCCGACGCCCGGCGGTCCCCATAGAATAAACGACGGCACATGTCCCGCGTCAATCATCTTGCGCAACACACTTCCCTGTCCGACCAAATGTTTTTGTCCGATATAATCGTCCAATGTTTGCGGACGCATCCGTTCTGCCAATGGCTTATTCATAATGACGCAAAAGTAGGCAAAATATTGGTAATCTCAAAAAAAAACATTAATTTTGCGGCACAAAAAATCGAATATGACACAAAAACAAAAGCCGTTGATATTGATTACGAATGACGACGGCGTTCAGGCAAAAGGAATTAACGAATTAATAGCAGGGGTGCGATCGCTGGGGCAAATTGTCGTGATTGCACCGGATGGAGCGCGGTCGGGTATGTCCAGCGCCATCAGTTCGCAAAATCCGATCAGATTACAATTATTGAAACAGGAAGACGATTTGACAATATACAGTTGTACCGGAACGCCGGTCGATTGCGTCAAGGTCGGTGTGAATGAAATTTTAGACAGACAGCCCGATTTGGTCTTGGCAGGCATCAATCACGGATCCAATTCGGCAGTCTGCGTGATTTATTCCGGAACCATCGGGGCAACTTTGGAAGGCTGCATTTTGGGCATTCCGTCGGTAGGCGTGTCGTTGTGTTGCCGGCACGAGAGCGACGCCGATTTCACGCAAGCAGTCAGATATGGCAAACAAGTCGCCGAAAAAGTTTTGGCGGAAGGACTGCCGAAAGGAGTTTGTCTGAATTTGAATGTGCCGCAAACCGACGACGTGAAAGGCTTGAAAGTCTGTACGCAAACGCCCGGCTATTGGATCAAAGAATTTCAACCGGCGCAAGATCCGTTTGGACGTCCGGTCTATTGGCTCTCCGGCGAATTTCTCAATGAAGATCCTGATAATGAAGCGAATGACGAGTGGGCATTGGAACACGGTTATGCCGCGTTAGTTCCTTTGCAGTTGGATATGACGGCATATTCCGTCCTCGACGATTTCAAAAAAAGCTACGAATAAGCCACTGAAGATATGAAATATTTTTTGATAGCGGGCGAGGCGTCGGGCGATTTGCATGCCGCCAATCTGATGCGCTCATTGAAAGCGCTCGATCCTGATGCCGATTTTCGCTATTTCGGTGGCGACCGTATGCAGGAGCAGGGCGGAATATTGCTAAAACATTATCGAGAAATGGCTTTTATGGGGATTATTCCCGTCGTGATGCACCTGCGTACCGTTTTGCGCAATATGAGCGATTGCAAAAAAGCGATTGCCGACTACCAACCCGATGCTGTGGTTTTGATTGATTACCCCGGATTTAACCTGCAAATAGCCAAATATCTCAAATCAGGCGCCGTCGAAAATCCGCCGAAAATTATCTATTATATCTCTCCGAAAATTTGGGCTTGGAAAACCTATCGCATCAAAGCTATCAAACGCTATATCGATCTGATGTTGTCTATTTTGCCGTTTGAAGTAAATTTTTATAAAAAATACGAATATAGTGTTGCTTATGTAGGCAATCCGACCGTTGATGAATTGGCAGAACGCGACCATGCCGATGAGAGTTTCGCGGAGTTTGTTGCTGTCAATCATTTAAAGAACAAACCCATCATTGCTTTGTTGGCAGGCAGCCGCAAACAGGAAATTCGTGCCAATCTGCCGGCAATGATAGCAGCGGCGTCTTCGTTCCCAAATTATCAATTGGTGATCGCGGGCGCCCCCGGTCTGACGGAAAACGATTATCGAAAAGTGTTGAAAGACGCTCCGGTACAGATTGTTTTCGGACAAACTTATCGCCTTCTGAAACAGTCGCAAGCGGCTTTGGTAACTTCCGGTACGGCAACTTTGGAAACAGCTTTGCTGCATGTGCCGCAAGTGGTTTGTTACAAAATGCCTTTCAAATATGCCGTCTCGTTTATTTTTAAACACTTTTTTGCCTGTCGCTACATCTCGTTGGTCAATTTGATCGCCGACAAACCGGTAGTGAAAGAGTTGTTCGGCAAGGATTTTTCCGTCCATCAAATACGTCATGAATTAGCCGCTTTGCTCAACGACCTTGCTTATCGGCGGACGATGCGTCGTGGATATAATGCAGTGATCGCACGTTTGGGCGGCGTGGGAGCCTCTCAAAAAGCAGCAAAAATTATTATACAAACAATAAAAAAATGAAAAGTTTATTTATTTTTTTCTGTCTGTTGGCAAGCCTGAATGTGGTGTATGCAGCGGATACCGACAGTTTGCAGGTGAGTCTTTTGACCGTTATGCCGCGTTCCAATGAGGTTTATACTTATTTCGGACATACGGCTTTGCGACTTTATGACCCCTCGACCGATTTGGACGAAGTGTATAATTGGGGAACTTTCGACTTCGACACGCCGAATTTTATCTATCGTTTTGTCAAGGGCGAAACCGATTATTTTTTAAGTCATACGAAATATGCCCGTTTTTTGTGGTTGTATGCACAAGGTAATTCGATGATTGTGGAGCAGGTTTTGAATCTGCACGCCGACGAAAAAGCGCGTCTGACAGCACAATTAAAACACAATCTGCAGCCGGAAAATTTGGTCTATCGTTACAATTTCTTTTTCGATAACTGCACTACGCGCCCCCGCGATATGATCGAGAACAGCCTCTCACAGCGCTTGCAATATTGCGAATCGTCGCAAATCACCTTCCGAAAAAGGATACACGACTGCACCAAATCGTCGCCGTGGCTGACTTTCGGGATCGATTTGTTGATCGGTAGCGGTGCGGATTCCATCATCGGCGGTCGCAGCGAATCGTTTTTGCCGACCCGTTTGATGTGCGCATTGGAGCGGAGCGGCGTGGTGCAATCGCAGCAGACCGTGTTGCAGTCGTCGCCGGTCGTTGTGCCGCAAACGCATTTTTGGGATTCGCCCATGTCCATCGGTGTCATTTTGGCGTTATTTTATCTGTCATTGGCATTAACGCGGGGAAAAAAGCGCAGAATTTTTCGTTTTTGTGCCGCCTTTCTGTTTCTGATAGCGGGCGTCGGCGGGTGCATTGTCGCCTTCGTAACCTTCATTTCTTATCATCCATGTACTTGTCCGAATTGGAATTTGGTCTGGTTACATCCATTACATTTTATAGCTTTCATTACTTGTCTGACGGCAAAGCCCCGACGCTGGATGCGCCTTTATCACAGCCTGAATATCTTTCTCCTGATAGCCTTATTGGCGTCGTGGTACTTTTTGCCCCAAGCTTTGAATCCGGCGATTATCCCTTATATTATATGTTTGATTGCCGCATCGGGAGGGGAAATGAAGTCTAATAGTGATTAGTGGTTAGTGATTAGTGGTTAGTGGTTAGTGGTTAGTGCTAACTGATAGTATCACTCGGAGTGATGCTATCAGTAAAAAAAGCCCGTCATGGCGTCCCGTGCTGCGACACGGGATCTCTCCGCCATCCCCTGCTGTCTGAACCTTGATTGTCTGAACCTTGATTTTCATAAGATTAATATGATTGCCTTGATTTTTAAACCCTTATTTATTAAGGTTCCCTTAGTAGCCGGATATAAAAACGTTCCATCATCCTTCCCTTATTCCATTATTAATCTTTGGAAAATAAGGGAATAAGGGTAAAAAATCGCGGACATTCAACTCCCAGCTACTAAGGTCGCCCGCAGGAATAAGGGTGTCTATTTACCACAAAGGCAAAGAAGGCAAAGAAGGGGATTCCTTGCTTCGCTGCGGAATGACGGGGCGGCTTTTTAAATTAAGGAGAGAATAAGCGCGGGATGACGCGAACACTAACCACTAATCACTAATCACTAATCACTTATCCTCGTAATGTCCATACGCGGCGATGACGAGGACGGTTACGATATTTTCGTGGATTTGATAAACGAGGCGGTGGCGGTCGGAAATTCTTCGCGACCAGGTCGGAATTTCATAATGTTTCAACTGTTCGGGTTTGCCGGTGCCGGTGGTGGGGTGTTCCTGCAATTCAAATACCAGATTTATTGCTTTTTTATAGCATTTTGGTTCGGATTTTTTCAGTTTTGCAAAATCCGTTTTTGCCTGTGGCTCAAAATCTACGTTGTATTTCATAAAGCATCAAAAAAGTTTTGAATTTTCTGCCTTGTATTACCAACGTGAATGACATTGCCTTTTGCCGCACTCGCAATCCTGCTGTCGAGCATTGCAAAATACTCTTCTTTTGTCATCAGCGCATCGTCTTTTTTCTTTTCGGCGGTTTTCACGCGAAACACGTCGCTCATTGCAGTAATGACCGACAGGATTTTTTCGGCAGTACGGTTGCGTGCGTTGTATTCCAATGTTATTGTTGCCA
>JAISUM010000001.1 GCA_031272095.1 Candidatus Symbiothrix sp.
TACGACGAGAAAGACTCCATCGGCAAGCGCTACCGCCGTCAAGACGCAATCGGAACGCCGTATTGCATAACCATCGACCACGATACGCTTGCCGACAATGCAGTAACCATCCGCTATCGTGATACAATGGAACAGGAACGTATTCCAATCGCAAAGTTGGAAGAAATTATCGCAGATAAACTCAGTATTAAGAACTTACTAAACAAAATAACGATATGAAAAATGCAATATTAATCCTCTTATCGGCGGTTTTATTGACTGCCTGCAACGATTCGACGGACGAAACGACCAAATGGCGCCAAGAAAACATCGACGCCTACCAAGCCATTGTGGACGACGACACTTGGGCGCCCTTACCGAGCGATACGATTGCCGGCTGGCCCCGCGGAGTTTATTACAAGGACATTACGCCGCCCGAAACACAAAAAGGACTGACGCATCCATTGCAAACATCTTCCGTAACGGTCAAGTACAGAGGCTATTTCCTCAACGACACCACCAATTTATTCAATGCGGAAACCACCTCTACTTTCGCCTTGAATAGCGTGGTGCGCGGGTTTAGCGTTGCTTTACAAAATATGGTCGTCGGCGAAAAATGGCAACTATGCATTCCGGAACATTTGGGCTACGGCACTTCCACATCCGGCTCGGTAAAAGCCTATTCAACGCTGTTTTTCGATGTGCAATTACTGAATATTAAAGAGTAAAATTTAAACTTTGACGGCTAACGAAAGTTTTATCAGCGGTAAGTTGTTGTTTTAGCGCCTCTATGCTGTCGAAATGCACATCGGGACGGACAAAATCCAACCATTCGACCGTGATATATTTGCCATAAATATCACGGTCGAAATCAAAAATATTGACTTCTATGCGCTGTTCGTTAAGTGCGCCGATGGTAGGGCGTTTGCCGATATATGCCATTCCGAAAAACGTTTCGTCGTCGAGGTGAATACGGGCGACATAAACGCCTTCGAGCGGGATGATTTTATCTTTACAATCCAAATCCAAATTGGCGGTCGGAAAACCGATGGTACGTCCCAAATGATTGCCGTGAATCACCGTGCCGCCCAGCGTGTAGGGATACGAAAGCTGTTGCGCCGCCTGTTTGACTTTCCCTTCGGCAAGCAGATGACGAATGGCAGTAGAGCTGGTGTGCCTCTGCGTTTCGGGCAATTGTTCTGCACAGATGACTTCCATTCCGCAAGCAGCGCCATATTCGACATAAGTTTGAAATGAGCCTGTGCGGTTTTTACCGAATTTATGGTCGTAACCTATCAGCAATTGTCTCACATTCAGTTGTTTTCGTAATATTTTTTGAATAAAATCCTGCGCAGTCGTATCCGCAAATTTGCGGGTAAAATCAAGCACATAACAATAGTCGATACCGGTGGTGGCGAGCAGTTGCAGGCGTTCTGACCGACTGTTTAGCAATTTCGGCTGATAATCTTGCTGTAAAACTTTGCGCGGATGTTCCGAAAAAGTGATCGCTACCGTCTGCAAATGCGCCTTGTGAGCGGCAGACTGTAATTGTGTCAGCAGGTAACGATGCCCTATATGTACGCCGTCGAAAAACCCGACAGTAGCGCCAACCGGCGACAAATCGGCAGAAGAAGGCAGTTGATCAATATAAATAATTTCCATTTTTCAAATTTTTATAGTCCGACAATCGCGCTTCGGCGACGCCGATTTTCAGTTGGGCGCGAAGTTTGATCGGGAGACGGTTTTCGTCAGCGCTGATCCAAATTTCCATCGCATTTTTCGATTTGGAAAAGGTCTGATTGGTCAAATCCATCGCATAATGAGCCGCCAAGACCTCGTCTTGTTCGACTCCTTCCACCGCTACCAATCCCATATATTTGATGGTCAATGCGACGGCTTTATCTCCCATAACGGCAGTGATAAAAATTTTATCGCCCACCTGCATATCGACGTAATTGAGGCGACGGAGATAGAGAAACATATTCAGAAAATCGTAGGCTTCGGTGCGAACAGTGATGATGGTATCAATGACCGTTCCGATGGCTTTTTGGCGCACCAAACTGACTTTCGTATAGTTGCTGCCGTGTTGCAAAATCTGTAAATCTTCCGTATAATGGCTATTGCCTTCGTGAATGACGCGATGCTGATAGAGCGGCTTGAAATTTTTCCACGTCGAATAAGCATACAGCGTATCGCGCATCATCGTAATCATTTTATCGACAAAAGCGGTTGATTTGAATGTCATTGTCGTCTGACAGACCGATTGTTGATTGTATTGCGCTTCCGACAGTCCATATTCAGCCGTTCCGCCGATGATCGACAGCAATCCGTATTTATAATGCAGCGTATAATACAACTGTTCGCCTGCCTGAAAAGTCTGTTCTCGCGTTTGTGCCGCCACATGATTTCCCATCGCGAAACCGATCCAGACGACGAGACTACAAGCCCATACGCGACAATCCCGATGAGATACTGCCGCTCGAACTGCGGTTAGAGGACGAGCTGTTGGCATTGCTGTTCGTTTTAGATTTATTTTTTCGTTCTTCATTTCGGCTTTTTTGTTGCTTTTCTTTCGGCTTGTTTTTGACTATTTCCAAAGGTTTTTGTTTAAAAAGCGGCACTTCCGACACGTTCCATGATTGTTCCAACTCCATAAAGGCTTTCAAATCAATGGATGTGGGATAATAATAAACCTGTTCGGCTTGGCGGCGCTCGGCATACAGACCGGTATCCCAGACGCCGTTTCCGTTGGCGTCTTCAATGTAGCGGACATAATATTGTCCGGGTTTGACATCGTAAAAGGCAATTTCACCATTATTTAACGGCGCTTTTTTGACGACTTTTTGACTGCTGTTCAGTAACTCCCCAAAACCTTGCGTGGCGTTGCCTGTGATTTGCATAAACAGATGCGCATATTCTTTTTCGAGGCGAATTTTCACCTCTGTCCGCACCGAATCGTTGCCTTTGCCGTAGATATCGTGAATTTTTGCCGAATCGATCTGTATCCGAAAAACATCTCCGTACTTCCAAGCCTGATTGACATACCAGATTCGCGGATTAAGCGAATCCTGCACAAGCGGAAAATCGCGTGTTTCCCACAAGGTATCTACCTTTTGCAGAATACGGACGTCGCGGCGGTCGAATTGGTCAACCGGCGTGGCAAAAGTGATGCGCAAGGTGTCATAAACCTCCATCGTACCTTCCGGCGATACGGAAATGCGCAACGTGGTGGCTGTCGGCTGCTGATTTTTCGACTTTTTGACCATAAAATTCAAGGTATCGATTTGCGGAATATATTCGTGCAGGGTATCATGCGCAAAATAAACGGTTTCGACTTTGATGGTATCGCGCAGGTATAGCAACGAATCGCGCAGCCAATAAGTCAGCGTTTTGCTGTCGGCGCTCAATTCCGAAACATACCAGTCGGCTGGCGCTTCGGGCATCAGCAAACGCACTTCGGGCATTTCTTGGAGCGACTCATTAAAAGTCCAAGTCAGTTGTGCGGAATCGAGACGTTCCGTTTTCGACAAATATTGCTGCGGAAAATGCTCTTTGAACATCAGCATCAGCACATCGTCGGGCAGAAAGCGCGTATAAGCTATTTCGCGAATTGTATCCACTGTCAGGCTGTCTTTCCAAATCGTATCCTGACGCATCGCCGCCTCAAACGAAGGTACAATCAGCGAATCGCAAAAAGCAATCGCCTCGCCGGGCTGATCGAACTTAAAGTCGCGATTGGCATCTTGCAGGGCATACAGGCGATAGGTTCCGGGCGCCACATTGCGGATTTTGAATTGTCCGATTTCGTTGGTCTGCGAAGTGCGCAGAAAGGGCAAGGCGGTAAATGCCGTGTCCGACAAATCGGAATGGATGCCCACCATCACATTGGCAAGCGGTTCGAGGTCTTCGGCGTTGAGCAGTAAGCCGGAAATTACTAAGGAATCCAACACGTCGCCGGTTGAAAAAGCAAACGTGAAACCCTCCAGCGCATTTTTCTCATTATTATCGACGATGCCATTCGTAAAATCGAAAGTATAAGTCGTGTTGGCAATCAGCGAATCACGTAATTCGACGGTGATTTTTTTGCCTACCGCCTTGATGATCGGCGCTTTCTTTTGGGGCGGCGTAATGATCACCGTTTCGGAAGGTTTTTCGAGTGCAAGGTATTCATCGAAAGTCAAAGCAATTTTGTTTTTTCCGTAACGGGTGGCATTCGGCGCCGGATCGCTGCCGAGAAAAACCGGCGGCGTCTCGTCGTAATCGCCTCCTTCGGGCATCCCCACGCGGGCGCAGGCAAATATTCCGAAAAATATCAGCAGATAAAACAAGCTGCGCAAATTGCTTTTTGACAATCGAAAATTCATTTTTATACCGTGATTTGTAAAGTCCGAATCAGTTGGTTGACTGCCGTTTCAACGTCTTTTTCTTCGGCAAGCAAACTGACAAACCGGCTGCCGACAATCGCGCCTGATGCGTGTGCAAAAGCGGATTCCAAAGTGTCTTTATTGGAGATGCCAAAGCCGATCAAACGCGGATTGCGCAGATTCATCTCATTGATCCGTTGAAAATAATCCTGTTTCTGTTGATTAAACGATTGCTGTGCGCCCGTCGTAGCCGCCGACGACACCATATAGATAAAGCCATCGGTATGTTCATCTATCAACCGGATACGTTCTTCGGATGTTTCCGGCGTGATCAACATAATCATTTTCAACTCGTAACGCTCGGCAATCGGTTTGTAAGCCTCGATATAATCTTTGAACGGCAGGTCGGGAATAATCATCCCCGCGACGCCGGTACGCTGACAGTCGCGACAGAAATTTTCAAAGCCGTATTGCATAATCGGATTCAGGTATCCCATCAATATCAGCGGGATCCTGACGTTGGCGCTCAGCGTTTCCAACTGCGAAAAAAGCAGTTTCAGCGACATGCCGTTGCGCAGGGCGACATTGCTGCTTGCCTGAATCACCGGACCGTCAGCCAGCGGATCGGAAAAGGGGATTCCGACTTCGATCATATCTATCCCGTTGGCTTGCAGTTCGTTGATGATCGTTGCCGTATCTTCGAGATGCGGAAATCCTGCCGTAAAATAGATCGAAAGGATCCGATTGTGTTTTTGGGCAAACAGTTGATCAATTTTATTCATCATTCGTTTTTAAAATTATTTATTCCTGAAAGGCGGTTTGACAACAGCCGCTTCGATGTCTTTGTTGCGAATACGGATGAAAATCGTCGAACCCACCGGCGCATATTCCGGTTTGACATATCCGAATCCGATGGCTTTTTTGGTCAGCGGCGAGATGCTGCCCGACGTTACGTTACCTATGATTTCGCCTTTGTCATTGACGATTTCGTAAGCGTGACGGGCGATGCCTTTGCCGATCATCTCAAAACCGACCAATTTGCGGCTCACGCCTTCGGCTTTTTCGGCTTCCAAGAGCGGACGGGCGACAAAATCGTTGCCTTCAACGAATTTGGTGATCCATCCCAATCCGGCTTGCAAAGGCGATGTGGTATCGTCTAATTCATTGCCGTACAGCGGAAAACCAGCTTCCAAACGCAAAGTATCACGGGCGCCAAGTCCGATCGGCTTGATGCCGTATTCGGCGCCTGCCGCAAAGATAGCGTCCCAAATTTTTTGAGCGTATTGCGGATAAAAATAGAGTTCAAAACCGCCGCAACCGGTGTAGCCCGTATTGGAGATGATGACCTGTTCTACGCCTGCGAATCGTCCGGTCGTGAACGCATAATAAGGTATCTGCGACAAATCGACGTCGGTCAGTTTTTGCAGGGTCCGAAGCGCCAGCGGTCCCTGAATCGCCAACTGCGCAATGTTGTCGGAAGCGTTTTCCAAGTCTGCGCCGACTGTATTGTTTTTAACGCACCAATTCCAGTCTTTTTCGATGTTGGAGGCATTGACGACCAGCATATATTTGTCCGGTTCGTAATGATAGACCAACAAATCATCCACGATTCCGCCCTGTTCATTCGGGAAGCAGTTGTACTGCGCTTTCCCCACTGGAATAGCGGCGACATCGTTGGAAGTTACTTTTTGCACAAAAGCCAAAGCATTTTTTCCTTTAACCCAAAATTCTCCCATGTGCGACACGTCAAAAACGCCGACGCCTTGAACGACGGTGTTGTGTTCTTCGATAATGCCCGAATATTCGATGGGCATATCATAACCTGCAAACTCGTGCATTTTAGCTCCGAGTGCGTAATGAATCTCTGTAAATGGAGTTTTCTTCATATAAAATAGCTGATTGATAAATTTTTTGCGGTGCAAAGATAGTCATTATTTTCGAATAATATTGATAATCACCTGCGTGGCTTTTTCCATAGATTGTACGGGAATAAATTCGTAACGTCCGTGAAAATTCAAGCCTCCGGCGAAAATATTGGGGCAGGGCAGTCCTTTAAATGATAACTGCGCTCCGTCGGTTCCGCCGCGAATCGGACGCACCAAAGGCGTAATATCTGCTTGTTGCATGGCTTTTTCCGCCCGTTCGACAATATGTTTGCAGGGTTCGACCATTTCGCGCATGTTACGATATTGTTGCTTGATTTCCAAGCGAATAACATTCGGATAGCGTGTGTTCAGATAGTCGGTAATGTCTTGCAGTTGTTGCAATCGCCGATTGAAAGCGCCGGCATCGTGATCGCGCACAATATACGATAATTCGGCGGCATCGACGGTGCCGCTGATGCCTGTCAGGTGGAAAAATCCTTCGTATCCGGCGGTGTGTTCGGGACGTTCCTGCGGCGGCAACATCGCAGCAAACTGCATCGCTATCAGATTGGCATTGAGCATCTTATTTTTTGCGTAGCCCGGATGCACGTTCAAGCCTGTTATTTTCACTTTGGCGGACGCGGCGTTGAAATTTTCGTATTCCAACTCGCCTACTTCACCGCCGTCTATCGTGTATGCCCAATCGCATCCGAACTGCTTGACGTCGAATTTTGCCGCTCCCATGCCGATTTCTTCGTCGGGATTGAACGCAATGCGCACTTTTCCGTGTTTGATTTCAGGATGGTCGAGCAGATATTTAACGGCAGTCATGATTTCAGCGATACCGGCTTTGTCGTCGGCGCCCAAAAGCGTCGTGCCGTCGGTAACTATCAGGTCTTCGCCGATGTGATTCAAGAGTTCCGGAAAAACGGCAGGCGAAAGCATGATCTTGTTTTCAGCGTTGAGAAGAATATCTTTGCCATCGTAATTGCTTATAATTCTTGGCTTTACGTTTGCACCCGACGTATCGGGACTGGTATCCAAATGAGCGATAAATCCGATCACCGGCAGCGGCTCATCGGTCGTAGCAGGCAAAGTTGCCATCAAATAGGCATTGTCGTCCAACGAAATTTCCGTCAAACCCATAGCCTCACATTCGGCTTTTAAGGCTTGCGCCAACAACATCTGTTTGGCGGTGCTTGGCGTCTGCCCCGAATTTTCATCCGATTGCGTATCGAACGAAACATAGTTTAAAAAACGGTCTGTAACTGTCATATTGTATTTAAATTACGAATTAAGAACGGCAAAGGTAGGGATTTTTGAAATAAAATTCATACCTTTGCCCATGAAAAATTCAATTTAAACAATATATTTAATATATTATGAACGCATACGCAAAATTTCAAAAACATTTGGCAGCAGAACTTGCCGCCATTCGCGAAGCCGGCTTGTACAAAGAAGAACGCATCATCGCTTCGCCGCAAGCAGTCGAAATCGGCTTACAAAACGGACAACAAGTCCTGAATTTCTGTGCAAACAATTATTTGGGCTTGTCCGACAATCCGAGATTGATTGCCGCCGCCGAACAGGCAATGAAAGATCGCGGCTACGGAATGTCGTCCGTTCGCTTTATCTGTGGCACGCAGGATTTGCACAAAAAATTGGAACGTACTATCGCCGATTTTTTCGGAACGGAAGATACGATTCTCTACGCGGCATGTTTCGACGCTAACGGCGGCGTGTTTGAACCTTTGTTAACCGATGAAGACGCCATCATTTCCGACGCTTTGAATCATGCTTCCATCATCGACGGCGTGCGGCTCTGTAAAGCTGTGCGCTACCGTTATGCCAATGCCGATATGGCTGATTTGGAAACCCAACTGAAAGCCGCACAAGCACAACGATTCCGCCTCATCGTTACCGACGGCGTGTTCTCTATGGACGGCAATGTGGCTCCTTTGGCGCAAATCTACGAATTGGCTCAAAAATACAACGCTATGGTGATGGTCGATGAATCACATTCGGCAGGCGTCGTCGGCAAAACCGGTCGCGGAACTACCGAACAGTTCAACCTGCGCGGACAAATCGACATCCTGACCGGCACACTCGGCAAAGCTTTTGGCGGCGCTATCGGCGGGTTCACCACCGGACGCAAAGAAATCATCGAACTGCTACGCCAACGTTCACGTCCCTATCTGTTCTCCAATTCGATCCCGCCCGCAGTCGTCGGAGCAGGTATTTATACCTTTGAACTCCTGTCGAACAACAACGCACTGCAAGACAGTCTGCACGAAAATACCGCTTATTTTGTGGAAAAAATGTTAGCTGCCGGATTCGACATCAAACCCACGCAATCGGCAATCTGCGCCGTGATGCTCTATGACGCCAAATTGTCACAGGATATGGCAGCCGCTCTGCTCGACGAAGGCATCTATGTAACCGGTTTTTATTATCCGGTCGTGCCGAAAGGACAAGCGCGTATCCGTCTGCAACTTTCCGCCGCCCACAAACGCGAACATTTAGACAAATGCATCGCCGCCTTTACAAAAATCGGTAAGCAGCTAAACGTGATCAAATAAAAATAATCAACTTGTGAGCGACATTATACATTTATTATCGGATGCGATTGCCAACCAAATCGCGGCAGGAGAAGTGATTCAGCGCCCGGCGTCGGTTGTCAAAGAATTGATGGAAAACGCCGTCGATGCGGGCGCTGACAATATCCAAGTAGTGCTTAAAAAGTCGGGAACTTCACTAATTCAGGTGATCGACAACGGTAAAGGAATGTCGGAAACCGACGCCCGTATGGCTTTTGAACGACACGCTACATCGAAAATTTCCTGTGCGCAGGATCTGTATTCTATCCATACTTTCGGATTTCGCGGCGAAGCATTGGCTTCCATCGCCGCCGTTGCGCAAGTCGAACTCAAAACCCGTCAGGCGACAGATGAAACCGGTACCTTGCTCCTGATTTCCGGCTCTCAACTCGAACGACAAGAGCCGGTAGCTATGAATCCGGGCAGTAATTTCTCCGTTAAAAACCTGTTTTTCAATATCCCCGTCCGCCGCAAATTTCTGAAATCCGACGAAACCGAATTGCGCAATATCCTGACCGAATTTGAACGGGTAGCTTTGGTCTATCCAAATATTGCTTTTTCGCTGCACGACGACAATACGGAAATCTATTCGCTGCCAGCGTCCAATCTGAAACAGCGAATTATCAATATGATGGGGAAAAAACTTGCGCTCGTCCTCTTACCGGTGAATGTGGATACGTCGTTTATCAGAATTTCAGGCTTTATCGGAGCTCCCAATTCGAGCCGAAAACGCGGCGCATTGCAATACTTTTTCGTCAACGGACGCTATATGAAACATCCCTATTTCCATCGCGCCGTGATGACCGCTTTTGAACCTTTTATTCCGGCAGGAGAACAACCTAATTACTTTATTTACTTAGAGTTATCTCCTGAAAATATCGACGTCAATATTCATCCGAGCAAAACCGAAATCAAGTTCGACAACGAACAAATGCTCTTTCAGATGATGCTGACCGCCGTCAAAGAAGCCATCGCCGTTCCTTCTTTGGAATTTGACCGAGAAGGCGCAGTGGAAATGCCCGCATATAACGCACAAAAATACCAACCAACTGCCGCTCCGCAAGTTCAAATGCGCTCCGATTACAATCCCTTCAAAGAACATCCACGCTACGAACGTCCACCTGTAAATTGGGAAAAATTTTATGCGCAGCCATCGGACAAAAATTTGTTGCCCGCCGACAACAACGAGCCGACGAATAACGCTTCGACGCCTATACAAGTGATGTCTATCAGAGGACGCTATTTGATGACCACGCTGACATCGGGCTTGACTTTTATCGACCAGCGACGGGCACATATTCGCGTTTTGTTCGATGAGTGTCTGCACCGCATCCAGCAACAACATAGTGTTTCGCAACAACTGCTGTTTCCCGATATGATCACTTTCACGCCAAGTCAATATTTAGCTATTCCTCATATTATCAACGATTTAACTATTATCGGATTTGATTTGTCGGACTTAGGAAATCACACCTACTCCATCAATGGTATCCCTGCAGATTTGGCACATGTCAATATCGTCGAAACTTTACGAGAAATGGTGGAAAAAGCGCTCGAAACCGGTTGCGAAGTAGCCGAAGAAATCGAAGAAGCTTTAGCGCTAACTTTGGCGCGAAAAGCCGCTATTCCCTACGGAAAAATTCTCTCCGAAGAGGAATCACAGTCCTTAATTGCCAAATTATTTTCCTCCGCAGCTCCCAATTATACGCCCGACGGAAAATTGATTATGTATATCATGCCTGACGATGAATTGGAAAAGAAATTTAAATAATTGGCAACTTCGATATAAAGTATTCTGATATGATGTTTAAAAAATTCTATATCAAAAACATTTTGTTTTTCAAAGAAAAAGCATTACCTTTGTGTCCGCAAAGAAAAGAATTGTTCCACGTGGAACAATTTTAAAACAATAAAAAACAATGAATATAGAACGATTGACAAAAACAGTAAGAAATGTTCCTGATTTCCCGATTCCGGGAATACAATTTAAGGATGTAACCACGCTCTTCAAAGATGCAAATATTTTGAAAGAGCTTTCGGATGGAATGTACGAAATGTACAAAAATAAAGGTATTACCAAAGTCGTGGGAATTGAGTCTCGCGGATTCATTATGGGACCTTTGCTGGCTGAACGCCTCCATGCCGGTTTTGTACCTATTCGCAAACCGGGAAAACTTCCGGCAGCGACTTACGAAATCAGCTACAGTAAAGAGTATGGAACCGACAGTATCCAAATTCACCAAGACGCCCTTAATGCCGACGATATTGTATTGTTGCACGACGATTTGCTGGCTACGGGAGGAACCATGCTCGCTGCAGTTGAATTGATAAAACTGTTTCATCCGAAAAAAATTTATGTCAATTTTTTAATTGAATTAGAAGATTTAAAAGGAAGAGAGCTGTTCAGTCCCGATATTGAAGTGGAATCAATTCTTAAATACGATATTTAAAAATGGTAATGGCTGCCTTCACAGGCAGCCATTATCTTTCTTAAAAAAGGGAATCACACTCAACAGTTCTTCACATAACTGTACATAAAACAAAAAGATTTTCTCATAATAATAATCACCAAGAATATCTAATACCTAAGTTTAAACCAAAAACAAAAGGATAAGATGTTCGTATATTGTAAGGTTGATTGTTCTGTAAATAATATTGAATTTGTGGTTCAAAATACAAGCTGCAATCCTTATATATTTTATAATCGGCTCCTAACGAGGCTTGCAAGGACAACTGAACTCCACTGATACGTTCTCTCGAAATTTTAATTTCTCCTTTCTTTGAGTTATCAGAATATTCCGTCTGCTTATAATCAGACAATAAACCTTTTTCTATCATTCCTCCGGCAGCGATGTAAAAAATCCATTTATCATATTTGTTGCCGTATATATTCTTTATCAATTTCAACGGAACACCAATATAATGCATTGACAAAGAAGCTTCGGCATTAATAAGCTGATTTTTAGGCTTTTCATATTTTGAATACAAATAAGTATATATCACGCCCGATTCCACCGATATTATATCAAATTCTTTTCTGAAAGTAAAACCAAAAGATAAAGGTATGTTATTTCTTATATCTAAAAAATCGTCCGGTTTCATCAATTCTCCTTTCAAAAATGAAGGAGCGTCTGTGATGAAAGTAGCCGATCTTAAATTCGACTTTCCAAAAAAATTACTTTCTGCTAAAAGACCTCCGCCCGAAGAAACGTGTAATCCCAAAGAATTTTTTCTGCGTTTGATCACCGGTTGCTGATCTGCAAATATATCTTTCTCTCGAAACACGAACCGGACTGTATTTTTTTGCTCTTCTTTTTGCTTAACTTCCTCTTTTACAACCTCTTGCGATTGTAAATTCAAATTATCCCCCGAAACTGGTACTGAATCTCTTCTTCCGACAGTTTCTCCTGTTGAAAGATATTTTTGTCTGCCAGATAACGTCTGAAGCGGTTGATTTGAAATGCCGCTAAATGATAAAAGTTCGTTTGAAGGTACATCTGTTGTAAGTCCTTCCAAATTCCCGACAAGGTCGGAATTGCTACTTGTTGTTCCATGATCGTTTTTATTTTGTTGTTGCGTAATTGGTAAAATAAACCATAATGCCGCAATTGATGCAGCGGTTGAGAGACCCGAAATCCAAAGCTTTCTTATAAATTTGGCAGACTTTCCTGTTAGCTGTCTGTCTAATTTATCCCATGCTCCTTCGTCCGGTTGATAGGCATAATCTTGCAATTTTTGTCCGATAATTCGGCTAAAATTGTCGATATCATTCATTTTTTCGTTCATAACCGTATAATTTACGAATCTTTTCCTGTAATAACATTCTTGCTCTCGCGAATTGCGACCTCGAAGATGCTTCCTTTATATTCAACATATTAGCTATCTCCGCATGGGAATATCCTTCCACCGCATACATATTAAACACAGTTCTAAATCCTGTGGGTAATTCATTGACACATTGCAGAATTTCTTCGGCTGAAAGTTTTTCTACTACATTTTCATTTTCTTCGTAAGCTATTTCTTTATATTCTTCATTATCTATTGAAAAGAAAAATCTTTGCTTACTTCGTAAAAATTCAAGTGAGGTGGTAACAAATATCTTACGCATCCAACCTTCAAACGAGCCTGCTCCCAAATAGGTATCTATTTTTGTGAATACTTTGATAAATCCTTCGTGCAGCAAGTCGCGTGCCGTTTCTTTTTCTCCTGCATAACGAAAACATACCCCCTGCATAGCAGGAGCAAATAACTCGTATAATTGTTTTCGTGCTGCTCTGTCTTGAGATTTGCATCTTTCAATGAGCGCTTGTAAGTCAACAGAATTATCCATCGCTATATTACAGATGAAAAATGGTTATGAAACGTTGCATGCATATCAAAAATATTTTTAATAAAATATTCTACAACCCCAATTTTTCCGATATTTCCAACATTCGTTGTATCGGTTTCACTGCTTTTTCTATCACTTCTTTGCTTACTGTAATTTCAGGTGTTTCATATTTCAGACAATTATATAATTTATTTAAAGTATTGAGTTTCATAAAGTTACATTCATTACATGCACAAGTACTGTCGTTAGGCGGCGCAGGAATGAACTGTTTTTCGGGATTATTTTTCTGCATTTCGTGCAAAATTCCCGATTCGGTAGCCACAATAAACTGTTTTTTATCCGATTGCGTAGCAAATTTCAACAGAGAAGCAGTCGATCCGATATGGTCGGCTATTTTCAATACCACCGATTTACATTCGGGATGCGCCAAAACAAGCGCTTCGGGATATTGTTTTTTCAATTCTATGATTTTTTCCAACGAAAACTGTTCATGAACATGACAGGCGCCTTCCCACAAGAGCATATTCCGCCCTGTAACGCTGTTGATGTAATTTCCGAGATTCTTGTCCGGCGCAAAGATAATTTTCGTTTCCGGCGGAAAACTTTCCACAATTTGGCGGGCATTTGTGGAAGTTACCACTATATCCGTCAATGTTTTTACTGCGGCTGTCGTATTCACATAAGAAATGACTTTATGATCGGGATACTTTTCTACAAATTCTTTGAATTGATCTGCCGGACAGCTGTCGGCTAACGAGCAACCTGCGTTCAAATCGGGGACAAACACACGCTTTTCGGGTGAAAGTATTTTTGCCGTTTCGCCCATAAAATGCACGCCGCAGAGTACTATGATTTCGGCGTCTGTCTTTGCAGCCCATTGCGCCAAAGCCAAACTGTCGCCCACAAAATCAGCAATATCCTGAATATCAGCATCTTGATAATAATGAGCCAATATAATAGCGTTTTTCTCCTTTTTGAACTTGTTGATCGCTTCTATTATCTCCAAATTTTTTTCAACCATGCAATATAATATTTCTTTTAAATTTAAATTTCAATATTCTATTAATGATGATGATGTTCTGTTGAAAAGCCTGATAATTTTTCTTCCTAAAACTTGTTTTTTAAGTTATTAAACGAAGAAAAAAAGATATTCTTCACTTATGAACAACTTATCATTTAATAATTTATTATCAATTAATCGCTTACCATATTTTTTCTCGTTTAGTTGATAAAGTGCAAAGTTAAAAACTTTCTTCCAAAGTTATTCACTTTTTTCGGAAAAATATTGACCAAAGGGGCTAAAAAACGATTTAAACTTTGATTTTCTTTTTTGAATTAGAAATTATCAACAGTTTTCAACAATGTTTTCAACAGTTTTTCGGAGTAGGGGAAATTGCCTGTTCGTGCCTGATTTGAGACGGTTCGCCGAATATATTTGTTTTTTTGAAAAAAATCATGTAATTTTGCGGATATTTTTGTTATATAACTAATAAAATACCGTTTTATGTTTACTTTAATGATAGTCGTCTTTGTGATAGGCTATGCTTGTATTGCCTTAGAACATCCAATAGGCATTAATAAATCGGCAACTGCTTTGCTTTTAGGCACGCTGATGTGGGTGTTGGGCGTGAATTATATGCCTGAAGCGCATAACAGTTTGGTAGAACATCTGGGAGAGGTCGCCGAAATCCTGTTTTTTCTGATGGGAGCGATGACGATTGTCGAAATCGTGGACGTTCACGAGGGTTTTAGGATCATTACCGACCGGATTAGCACAACAAAAAAATCGACGTTGATCTGGGTGATCAGTCTGATCACTTTTTTCATGTCCGCCGTTTTAGACAACCTGACCACTTCGATAGTGATGGTTGCTTTGTTGCGGAAACTGATCGACAACAGGCAAGACCGTTGGATGTTTGCCAGTATGGTCATTTTAGCGGCAAATGCCGGTGGTGCCTGGTCGCCGATAGGTGATGTTACCACTATTATGCTGTGGATCGCCGGAAAATTCAGTTCGGAGCACATTATTGCCGTTACGATTGTTTCGAGCATCGTTTCTCTGATTGTGCCGTTAGCTGTTTTGTCTTTTATGATGAAAGGCAATGTCAGCCGTCCTGCCGTAGCGGAGCAAAATACACACCGCTATGTTATTCAGCCGCACGAACGCAAACTTATTTTTTGTTTGGGCGTCGGCGCACTGCTGTTTGTGCCGGTGTTCAAAACCATCACACATTTGCCGCCGTATCTTGGTATGCTGGGGGGCTTGGCAATGTTGTGGATTGTTACCGGATTTTTGCACAAACGTCGTCCGGAAAGCGATACCAATTTTTTGTCGGTCAATAACATATTAGGACGTATCGACACGCCGAGCATCCTGTTTTTTTTGGGAATTTTGATGGCGGTCAATGCTTTGCAGACCTGCGGACATCTTGCCATTCTGTCGGCGTCGTTGGATAAAATTCCTTTGGGCGAACCCAATAAATATTACCTGATCACCGTGATCATAGGCGCTTTGTCGTCCATTGTAGATAATGTGCCGTTGGTGGCAGCTGCGATGGGAATGTACGATTTTCCAATGAATCACTATTTTTGGGAATTTTTGGCGTATGCGGCAGGTACCGGCGGCAGTATACTGATCATCGGATCGGCGGCGGGCGTTGCCGTGATGGGCATGGAAAAGATAGATTTTATCTGGTATTTGAAAAGAATTTCGTGGTTAGCCTTGCTGGGCTATTTAGCAGGCGCTTTGACCTATATTGTACAACAAGCCATATTCCGATAAATGAATATAGAACAAATCATCGTTAACATTGAAGCGTTTGCGCCGCTCGCGTGGCAGGACGATTTCGATAATTCAGGTTTGCAAGTCGGTAACATTCACCAAACGGCTACCGGCGCTTTGCTGTGTTTAGACGTTACGGAAGATGTGGTGGACGAGGCTTTGGATGCAGGTTGTAATTTGATTATATCGCATCATCCGCTGCTTTTTCATCCCTTGCGCACGTTGACCGGAAAAACTTACATCGAGCGCTGTGTGATGAAAGCTTGCAAGCATGATTTGGTGATTTATGCCGCTCATACCAATCTGGACAATGCATTCGGAGGCGTCAATTTTTGTTTGGCGGAAAAAATCGGCTTGGAAAATCCACGTATTTTAAAACCAAAATCCGGCATCTTGCTGAAATTGGTTACTTTTGTGCCGAAAAATTACGCGGAGGAAGTGCGTACCGCCATGTTTCGCGCCGGAGCCGGTCATATCGGCAATTACGATATGTGTAGCTATAATTTGGCAGGCGAAGGTAGCTTTCGCGCCGGAGACAACGCGCAACCTTTTGTCGGCGACGTCGGAGAACTGCATCTCGAACAGGAAATTCGCATCGAAACCATCGTGCCTGCCTATCGAAAATCGGCGGTAGAAAAAGCCTTGCTGTTGGCGCATCCTTATGAAGAACCGGCGTATGATTTTTATCCGCTGCAAAACGAATGGGAACGTGTCGGATCGGGTGTGATAGGCGAATTGAGCTTGGAAACCGAAGAAAGCACTTTTCTCGAACAAGTCAAAGCCACTTTGCACCTGCAAACGCTGAAACATTCGCCGTTCACAGGAAAGACAGTACGGAGAGTAGCTATCTGCGGAGGCAGCGGCGCTTTCCTGATTCCGGACGCCATTGCCCAAAAAGCAGATGTTTTTCTGACCGGAGAGGCACGTTACAACGATTATTATAACGTCGAAGACCGCTTACTTTTGGCAGTTTCAGGTCATTTTGAGACAGAACAATGTACAAAAGAACTGTTTTTCGATATTATTTCCAAAAAAATGCCTAACTTTGCACTCCGATTTTCAAAAGTAAATACTAACCCGATAAATTATATGTAACTCAATATGGCAAAAAAAGAACAAGCAACAGAAACAACAGAAACGAAAAAAGCTAAAACAGTAAAAACCGCTACGAAAGCGACGAAAACTAAAAAAAGTGCGAAACGTAGTGAAAAGGCAGAAGATTTGTCGATTGAACAGAGACTTGAAAATCTCTTCAATCTACAACAATTGCTGACCGAGATTGACAAAATCAAAACTTTGCGGGGAGAGCTTCCCTACGAAGTACAAGACTTGGAAGACGAAGTCGCAGGTCTGCAAACGCGCATCCATAAATATCATGGCGATATGAAAGAATTGGATACCATTGTCGGGCAACAACGCATCAAAATCACCGATTCCAATGCTTTAATCGCCAAGTATCAGGAACAGTTGGAAAATGTCCGCAACAATCGCGAATACGACAGCTTGTCGAAAGAAATCGAATTTCAAGGTTTGGAAGTAGAATTGGCTGAAAAGAAAATCAAAGAATTTGCTTATGAAGTCAAAAACCTGAAAGAAGAAATCGAAAAGAGCGATGTGCAGCTCAAAGAACGCAAAATTGATTTGAAAGCCAAAAAAGAAGAGTTGCACGAAATTGTTTCCGAAACAAAAATTCAGGAAGAGCAATTGCGCGAAGAAGCTAAACAGTTGGAAGTCAGCATTGAACCACGTCTGTTAGCTTCGTTCAAACGTATTCGGAAAGGTGCTCGCAACGGGCTGGGCATCGTTACGATCCAGCGCGACGCATGCGGCGGATGTTTCAGTAAAATTCCGCCTCAAAGACAGTTAGACATCAAACAACGCAAAAAAATCATCGTTTGTGAAAACTGCGGTCGCATCTTAATTGATCCCGATTTGGCAGGTGTAGGTGTAGAACAGTGAAATAAACATAAAATAACTCAATTTATTTGCGGATTACGAAAACAATGCTTACCTTTGCAATCACAATATCGCGGAGTGGAGCAGTTGGTAGCTCGCCAGGCTCATAACCTGGAGGTCGTAGGTTCGAGTCCTACCTCCGCAACGAATAAAAAAGTTTGTTCATAGTTATTGCGGGTGGGATGCTGTTGAAGCATTCCACTTTGCGTTTAAAGAGATATGTTTCGTTTCAAACAATTCACAGTACATCACGATTTGTGCGCAATGAAAGTCGGAACCGACGGCGTTTTATTGGGTGCGTGGGCTGACGTCGCAGATGCCGGACGGATATTAGACGTCGGCTGCGGGTCGGGCGTAATCGCATTGATGTTGGCACAACGATTTCCGATGGCGCAGATAGATGCAGTCGAAATCGATGCGGCGGCATGCGAACAGGCGGCTGCAAATTTTGCCGATTCCCCTTTTGCGCGACGTTTGCAGGTCATTCACAGCGATGTTCGGAAATATGTTCCGGCGCAGTTCTATGACAGTATTGTCGTCAATCCGCCGTTTTTTATCCGTTCGCTCAAGTCGCCGGATGCAAGGCGTTCGACAGCGCGGCATAACGACGACCTTTCTTTTACAGACTTGTTGAATCACAGCCGTCGGTTGTTGGTAGCCGACGGACATTTGTTTCTGATTGTTCCGTTTGATGCGTGGGAAAGCTTGCAGGCGGCAGCAGTCAACGAGCAGTTTACGTTGCGGCGAAAAACGATCGTATATGCTATTGAAAATCGTCCTCCCAAGCGGCTTTTATTGGAATATTCTTTAGAAAACAGCCATCAATTGCCGACAGAAGACAGGTTGAATATCCAGAATGCCGACGGCGCCTACAGTCTGTCTTATCGAGAATTGACGCAAGCATTTTATTTGAAGTTTTGAAGATACAATTTTTCAGTCTGCTTTTCAACATTTCTGCTGTATCTCCTCACCGCTTACCACATCTCGATCAAAGTTTCACGTGTCCATGGTATGGAGAGGGTGTTGGGGTGATTTTTTCCCCATTTTTTTTTTGCACTTTCAAAAATATTATCTATCTCTGTCGCGGATTTTGAAAAAAATCTATTGCGTTGAAGAACGCAATGACATATAAATAAGTGTGTTACACATATTCTTACCTTTGAAATCTCGACAATTTCAACAGTTAGTAATAAGAAATATGGGCAATGCTCGCCGAGTGCGGGCTTATATCTTATACTAATGGTAGTCGAGAACCTCAAAGGCGGATTAAGTCCGCTTTTTTATTTGTCCTGATTTGAAGTTTAATTTTAAAACATATAATCACGATGAAGCGAAAACTTATTTTTTATATGGTGGTGTTTTGCAGCACCATAGCCAGCTATGGGCAAGGCGACCACGGAAAAGTAACACCGGCAGTGGCGGATTTTATCAGATACGGAGAAACGGATGTATCGCTGTTCAGCGGGAAGATGTCGCTCGAAGTGCCGATCTACCATTACAAAGATAATGATTTTGACATTCCCATCAAATTAGTTTACACAGCCGAAGGATTTAAGCCCACTAAACGCGCCGATCTTGTCGGATTAGACTGGACGTTGGTAGCAGGCGGCTGCATTACCCGCGAAGTTTATGGTGCGGCGGATGATTCAAAACCTGCTGACTCCTCACAAGAATACGGTTATTATTTAACGGTAAAAGACGGGGGATTTGAAAAAGATAAAGTGTGGAATTTTGACCCTTCTATTGTTCATACTTGTTATAATGGGTATTATTTGACCAAGGATGGTTATTGGGTAGATTATCAGCCTGATTTATTTATGTTTAACTTTAACGGACATTCCGGACAATTTATGATAGACGATGACGGTACGGCAGAAACGATGAACAAGGCATACAAAGTAGATATTTCCGATTTAAAAGAACAACGTATGGATATGAATCATTTGAACGATGCATCAGCTATAAAAATCACTACACCGGATGGTTATGTGTATGAATTTGGTGGCGATATAAGCAAATTAGAATACACTATCAATTTCAGAAAAAGGCAAGGGAACAAACAGTAACTCCATTGATAGCAACCAAAAAAGCAGTTATTGAATCCATTGAAATAGACGAATCAAAAATTGAATTTAAAAAATCAGTGGAAACAACATTAGATAATTTCAATAATCGTTTTCATTTGCATTCATTTTATAATCGTTCTATTTATCAATTAGACAGCATTTTGGTGAAATATAACGGTAATAATCTATACAAATATGGTATAACTTATGAAAATATCAGTCGGCGACGGTTTCTAAAAACGGTTTCTTTTCCCGAAGGAGAAAAATACTCTTTTAACTATAATCATACGAACTATCCTACGACAGAAAACATAGAAACAAAGATTGATTTTTACGGATTCTGGGTGAAAAACAATACGGCAAGTTCGTATGGCTTGATGTCGCGTGCAGATTATCCATCCGGCGGCTATTCTCTATTTGAATATGAAAAACATGAATACAGTCAAGAAGTAGAATATTCTGCTCCGTTGATGACCAAGTATTTAATCGAATCAAACAACGTTTATACGGATACTCTTGCAGGAGAAAGAAATCTGCCGATGCCTGCCGAAAGAGAGGACAATGAAATTTCCGACGAAACAATATCCTACACATATTACGTTACAAAGTACCATCATTACGGCGCACGAATCAAGAAAATCAGACACTATACGGCAGCGAACATCGAAGTTTCGTCAAAAGAATATATTTATCAAACGACTATAAATGGCAATACGAGCAGCGGCATTCTTTATCAGTCGCGACCAGTGATAGGGATTCATATTGTTGACGGCAGAAAACTGTATGCGAGTGGAAATATTTGGCAGAAAAACTACAATATTGAAGAACCTGCTGTTGGCTATTCTACTGTATTTGAGTGCAATGCGGATAATTCTTATTGCAAATACAGTTTTACGGATTGGACGGACAGTCCTGATAATCTTACTGACGTCAAGATGCAGTTTCTACCCGGGCAAATGCCGGATGATGATTGGGATAATATAAATTTAATTTTAGATGGACACAGTCGCATCGCCAGCCGTTCCGACCGACGGGGAAAATTGAAACAAACACTTACAACGACTATGATTTATTGCGAAGCACTAAAACAGTGAGCAGTAAGGGCGATACCCTAACGACCGCTTATTTCTATCCCTGTGATTATTCGGGAAATCCATATAACGAAATGCTGACTAAAAATATGCTTCCGGTCGTAGAAAGCTTTACAAAAAAAGGTGATACCGAAATTGAACGGACAAAAACCGAATATATCAAGAGTTCTTCGCGCACAAATAATCTTATTTTACCGGACAAAACGAAAAAATCATATACCGGTCAGGCAAATTTGCAGACAGAGATTTCTTTTGATCTGTATGACAACAAGGGCAATATCCGGCAATACACTACCGCAGACGGAGTCGCTACAAGCATTTTGTGGTACAATAATTTTTTCCCAACGGCTGAAATCAAAAATGCCGCCTATGAACAGGTGAAAAATATGTTTTTGCAGAATCTCCGCACCCTCCTCCCCCACGCCCTCGTTACCACCTACACCTACCAGCCATTAGTTGGAATGACGAGTAAAACCGACCCGCGCGGGGTAACCACTTATTATGAATACGATGATTTCGGGCGACTGAAACGGGTCAAACTCGGCACCGCCGTTTTGGAAGAATACGATTATCACTATAAAAATCAATGAAGATGAAGACGCAAAAATTATTATGGATAGCGCTGTTTGCCGCGACCGCCGCTCAAGCGCAGACCTTGCGCCGCGAACTGAACCTCCCCCGCCTCGGCGACGTGATTTACAAACAGCAGGTCGAATGGAAAGATCCTGGGCGGAGCGGCAAAGATGTGATCTGGGATTTCGGACGACTGAAACAGACCGCGCCACAATACCGGCTGCAGTATTCTGCGCCGCCTGTCCGTCGCAACGGCACAATCGTTCTCGGCAAAGATACTTTTGCGCCGGATGCGCTTGCCGCACAGGAACTGATCGTCGGACGCGAACATCAAACAATGTATTTTTACCGCTTGAAAGACGGCATTTTGTCCTGTTTGGGCTATCAAAACAATACCGACCGGATGTGCCACCTGCCTGATTTGCCGATGGTGAAGTTTCCGATGGCGTATGGCGACAGCCTGTCTCAAACTGTTCGTTCCGAAGACCTTTACGCCGGTCAAGTGCCGATCTTGACACACGGCGATATTTCGATCGTCGCCGACGCCTGCGGCACCCTGATTTTGCCGACCGGCGATACGCTGCACCAAGCCCTGCGCATCCACAGCGTTCAAAGTATCGTTGCCGACACGGTCGCGGAAATGGACAGCTTGTGTGTGCAGACGCGCATAGAGACTTATAGATGGTACGCTCGCGGCTATCGCTATCCGCTGTTTGAAACCATCCGGACGGTGCATCACAGTTTTTTGTCATCGGAGGACGACGTGCAAGATACTGTGCCGCAAAACAATATCTTTGAAACGGCGTTGCTCTATCCGCCTCCGCAAAACCGTTTCGATGAACAAAATCCCGATTCCGCCAATATCGCCGAATTAGCGCTCTTGGAAGCGGAATTGGAAGCGGCGCAAAACGATGCAAATCCTTGGGCGGGAAGGACTTACAATATTTTTCCGAATCCGGCGTATAGCTACTTGCAGTTTGAAATCGACCTGCCCCGCGACTGCAACGAAGTCGTCGTTCAGCTGCGCAGCCAAATGGGGCAAATGATTTTCAACGAAAATAAAGGCGCTTATTCACAAGGCGTTCGCTCGTTTTCTTTCAATATGAACGGGCTGCCAATCGACAATTATATCCTCGATTTTTGGCTCGAAGGCTACCCCGTTCACGGCGCTGTAATAATGAAAAGATGATATTTTTAAAAATTAAAAAACAATGAAACTCAAAAATATTCCGACAATAATTTTGCTTTTTGCGATAAACGAACTACTTTTGTGCCAAAGTTACGATCAAAATTATATCACGACACGAACAATGCTCAACGCAACAGGCACATCAGCGATAGAAACCGTCCGCTATTTCGACGGACTGGGACGACTGGTAGAAACGGTTGCCAAAGGCATTACGCCAGACGGACAAGACCTCGTGAGCTATCAAACTTACGACGCCTGCGGACGCGACGACAAAGCTTATCTGCCCCGCAAAGCCGCCCAAAATTCCGGCAATTATATGGAGTTTTCTACTTTTAACGCACTGCCGAAAAACATCTATCAATACGACGAAAAGCCTTATGCACAAACGGTTTATGAGCCTTCGCCACTGAATCGTGTTGTCGAACAGTATGGTGCGGGCGCCGACTGGTACGCCCATTCCAAATCAATCAAAACAGCTTATTTGAGCAACAACGGCAGCAATTCCTGCGCCTATTATTATGTTTCGGGCGACAATTTGGTGAAAAACGGCAATTATGCGAGCAATCAGCTCTATGTAACCCAAATCGCGGACGAAGACGGCAACACTACATTAGAATTTAAAGACAAACAGGGAAAAATCGTGCTGACACGACGATGCAGTGATTGGGCGGATACTTATTACGTCTATGATGATGAGGATAATCTGCGTTTTGTGCTTTCGCCGGAAGCCGCCGACCAACTGACGGCAAACACGACTTTCAATGCCGAGACCAACACCGCGCTGAAAACGCTTGCCTATATCTATCGTTACGACTATCGCAAGCGCTGTGTCTATAAACGGCTGCCCGGCTGCGATCCGATCTATTATGTCTATGACAAATCCGACAGGCTGATTTTCAGTCAGGACGGCGAGCAGCGATTGAAAGCACTGTGGCAGTTCTTCATTCCCGACATTTTCGGAAGAACGGTACTGACCGGCTATTGCCAAAAGCTGAACAATACGGCGCCCGCTGTCGGCTTGTACGATCAACAACTGATCACGGCAAGCGCTTTTTCTGCCTCCGGCGCCTATAAAGGCTATAATATTTTGATCGACGGAGCGGCAAAAACACTGACTACCTACACCCTGACGACTGCTTATTATTTTGATAATTACAATTTTATGGGAACCTTTGACATCCCGAATACAGCGGAGATGCAATACGAAACAGGTTATGCCATTCAACACAGCAGCGCACAAGGCTTATTGACCGGCTCGTGGGTGGCGCAGGGCAATAACAGCGCCGGA